>JAIORK010000052.1 GCA_021108215.1 bacterium
ATTATCAGTTTTCTTGAGTCGAGGGACTCTTTTTTATCCCAATTTGTCGCACTTGTAATTACAATTCACAATGTAAATACTGTTTTTCACAACATTTCGCACACAAATCCAGCAACCTTGAGCGCAGTCTGAAAAAGGCTGAACCCAAATTTTCTTTTAAAAAATACCCTTTCCCGACGTTTGGCTGCCTTGCTTCATTTTCCGGCCCGGCACGGTCTATGGCGCTTGCGACACGGATTTTCTGCATCTCTTACACGAGATGGGAAGCAAACGTAAAAAGACTTGCTTTCACGCATGGGGAAGATAGTGTACAATCAATGATATTGGCCGGGGAACATCAGGGGCAAACCTCTTTTATTTCAGATGGTTATGTCTACGCAACCGGGATCACTGAGACAGGTTGCAGAAAAAATCCTGAAGAAAAAACCAGCAATGACTTTTAGCATCCAAAAAGGAGAATGGTTCATGACCCAACGTTTGCTTATTTTATTTTTTACTCTTACCCTCACATTGACCAGTTTAACCGGCTGTTCCCCCAGCCGCAAATGGGCCGCCATGAACCGCGAGGTGACAAAATATTTTAACAGCGGTCAATATACCGACGCCACAAATGTTGCCGTCAAGGCGCTGGCCTATGCGGAAAAATCTTTTGGCAGCAACCACCTGCATGTTGCCACCTCATTGAACAACGTGGTTTTCCTCCATAATCTCCAGGGAAATCACGAACCGGCCCGGATTCTCCTGAACCGCGCCATTGCCATAAAAGAACTGGAACTGGGACCCAACCATATCGAAACCGGCATCCTGATGGTCCATCTTTCCGAAACATATCGTTTTGAAGGTAATTATAAAGAAGCCGAGGCTTTCGGCTTGCGGGCACTGACCATTTTAAAAACAAATCTGAATACTGTTGATCCGCGGGTGACCGAAGCGATGAATAATCTGGCTTTTATTTATGATGCTCAGAACAAAACCCAAAAAGCGGAAAAATTATACCGTGACGTGCTGGCTGCCCGCGAGCAGCAGCTCGGCAACGACAGTCCGGCACTCCAGCCTTACTTAAACAATCTGGAAAACATTTACCGCCGCCAGGGAAAAATCATGCTGGCGATCGAAGTATCGATCCGCTCTTTGCTGCTGGAAAAACAGAAAAGCAAAGCACTGCGGCATGATTATGTTCAGTCGCTGTATAACCTGGCCTCGCTCTATCTGACTTCCGGCCGCATCATGGAAGCTGAACCCATGGCACGCCAGGCATTGAAATTACACCGGGATGACTTGGGAAAACTCCACCCGCGTGTCGCGCTGGACCTTGATCTGCTGGCCCAGATTTTAATCAAGCAAGGCCGGAACAAAGAAGCCCTGCCGCTTTACCGACGCGCCCTCTCCATCCAAAAAAACGCATTGGACGTGGAACATCCTCACCGGTATAAAGTCACCAGCAATTACATTGCGCTGCTCAAACTGCTGGGTCGCACTTCGGAAATTCCTCCGCTGCAAAAAGAGTTGAAAAAAATCGAGGCTCAATTAAAAAGCGAATAAGTCATCCCGATTGCCAGCACTTCTTTGAGTTGTCTGCGGGTTGAAATATCTTTATCATAGGCCAGCTCAACACTCACATTCACATTGATATATTTTGAGATTACTGCTGTAAACACATTCTCCCAGCGAACATCAATTTGATCCGCAGCTTTCAAATTAGAAAAGAGTTCCAGCGTAGAGGTAAACAGCACAATATCACTTAGTTTGAGTTTGAGTGTCGATACCGATTCCAAACCAAGTTCACTCTTGATTTTCTCCAAGCCTTCTGTTGCCGGATCATCAGAGTAAACCACTGCAAATTCATCGCTCACAGTTTGATGCGCCGCAAAACCAAACCGGGTTTCAAACACATCCCCTTGTTGATATCCCAGTCCCAGACTCTCGGTAAAATAGCCCGGATCTAAAAAAGCCGAGACCTTGACAGGCTCCACTGCAGAGTAATCATACCCGGGCGCTATCTGGCTTTCCCCCTTAATCGCGGCATAGGGATTAATAAATTCCGCCACTTTATGCGTATAAACACTTTCCACCTTCACCGCATCATCGGATTTTACAAAATCAGCCTCACCGGTCTTGGTCTCACCATAAGCAAGTTTGCCGGAATTGGTCCATTTATATTTTTCCTGCTGATTTTCATATTTACCCTTGATTAAAAGCTGCCAGGTAAGATTGTCTTCCCCACCGGCACTCCAGTTATCAAATTCATTCTGAGAAAGATTAAGGTTGCCGATCACTTCCGGTTTCCACCCATAAGGTGATTTTGGCGCTTCTGTTGCTGCCGGTGCTTCTACTGCTGCCGGTGCTTCTACTGCTGCCGGTGCTTCTACTGCTGCCGGTGCTTCTACTGCTGCCGGTGCTTCTACTGCTGCCGGTGCTTCTACTGCTGCCGGTGCTTCTACTGCTGCCGCCGCTTCTACTGCTGCCGCCGCTTCTGCCTCGATAGGCGCTGCCACAACCTCTTCTGCAAACGTACTGCCAACCATGCACGGCAGCACCATCATAATACCGGCTAAAACAAGTAAATTCTTTTTCATTATTATCACCCCTTAATAAAAGATGCCGCTATTCTAAGTAGGACACCTGAAAAAATCCAGTCTTTTAAAAATTATTTCAAACAACAAAAACAAAATCCTTCCACGAATTAAAACACTTAAAATAAAAGATAAAAACATTAAATAGCCGATCCTGTTAGCTGCCGTATTTTTTAATTTAGACATATGTGTGTTTTTTTATAAAATAAAAAAAGGGGCGGAAAAAATTCCCGCCCCCTTTTAATCCTGCTTACCTGTTTTTTAGCCGCCGGTTAGAAAAATAAATTTCCCCATTTGACAAAAATCGGTGCCAAAACCAGAGACACCACACTCATCAACTTAATAAGAATATTCAGGGAGGGTCCGGAGGTGTCCTTAAAAGGATCGCCTACTGTATCACCCACAACAGCAGCTTTATGCGTATCTGAACCCTTGCCGCCGAACGCGCCGCCTTCGATGTGCTTTTTGGCATTATCCCAGGCACCACCTGCATTGGACATGAACAATGCCATCAGTACGCCGGTAACCGTCACACCTGCCAACAAACCACCCAATGCTTTAATACTGATAAAGCCCACGATCACCGGCACAACCACTGCCAGCAGACCGGGCATAATCATCTCACGAATCGCGGCGGTGGTTGAAATATCCACACACTTGGCATATTCCGCCGTGGCTTTGCCTTCCATCAGGCCGGGGATGTCTTTGAACTGACGCCGCACTTCTTCAATCATGGCCTGAGCAGCACGGCCCACGGCATTCATAGAAAACGAGCTGAAAAGAAACGGCAGCATACCGCCGATAAACAGACCGGCCATCACCACCGGATCGGAAATATCAATCGTTGTCAAACCCACCTGGGCTCTGAAAGCAGCAAACAGCGCCAACGCCGTCAGGGCTGCCGAACCAATGGCAAAACCCTTGCCAATGGCAGCTGTGGTATTGCCCACAGCATCCAGTTTATCGGTCCGCTCACGAACTTCTTTAGGCAGCCCGCTCATCTCAGCAATACCGCCGGCATTGTCCGCGATCGGGCCGTAGGCATCAACCGCAAGTTGAATCCCGGTGGTGGAAAGCATCCCCAGAGCACCGATGGCAATTCCGTAGAGACCGGAAAACTGATACGCCACGACAATCGTAACCGCGATCACAATCAAAGGCAGCGCGGTTGACTGCATGCCCATGGCCAACCCTTTTATAATATTGGTGGCACTCCCGGTCTGTGATGCCTGGGCAATACTCCTGACCGGTTTCTGATTTTCAGCAGTATAATATTCCGTAATCGCCGCAATCAGCAGACCGGCAGCCAAACCCACGACCGTTGCCAGCGCAATGCCCCACCAATGAAACGTTTTCGTTCCCACCGTAAACTGCGCAGGCAACATAATCTTAATTAATATAATCGTGACAACCGCCATCAAACCGGCGGTTAAAAAAGTCCCCATATTCAAAGCTGTCTGCGGATTCCCGCCTTCCTTGGTGCTGACGAAAAAAGTACCCACAATTGAGAACACTATACCGGCTGCGGCAATAATAAAGGGCAGCATGATGGCGTTAAGCTTCATGCTTTCATCCACCGCACCGATGGCGGGAATCCAGAGCGCACCCAAAACCATGGCCCCGATGATTGATCCCACATAAGACTCAAACAAGTCCGCACCCATGCCTGCCACATCACCCACATTGTCACCGACATTGTCTGCAATGGTGGCAGGATTGCGTGGATCATCTTCCGGAATACCGGCTTCCACCTTACCCACCAGATCAGCGCCCACATCCGCCGCCTTGGTATAAATACCGCCGCCTACCCGGGCAAACAAGGCGATTGAGCTGGCCCCCAGGGAAAAACCGGATAAAGTGTTAATAACAATCGCGGTCTCATTGCCGGCAAAGTTCCAGAGATTCGTATAAACGACCAGTAAGAGTCCCAGACCCAGGGTTGCCAGACCGACAACACTCATGCCCATGACCGCGCCGCCGCTGAAAGCAACGTTCAATGCGGCATTCAAACTCTTACGAGCAGCTGCGGTGGTACGGAAATTAGCGGCTGTCGCCACGCGCATTCCAAAAAATCCCGCCAATCCGGAGCAGATTGCACCGACCACAAAAGAAAGCCCGAGCATCCAGCTTGAATTTTCCATACCGGCATTGGCAAACCCCAGCAACAACGCGACCGCAGCAACAAATATCGCCAGCACCTTATACTCCCTGGCTAAAAAGGCCATCGCGCCATCGCGGATATGTCCGCCGATTTCCTTCATTTTATCCGTACCGCCGTCTGCTTTGTTCACGGATTTCGCTTTAATGTAAGCAAAAAGCAATGCAAGCACACCGGCCGCCGGAATTATGTAAATCATCATTTCCACACTCATGTGTTCACCCCTTCATTTTTTTTATTTTCATCATCGTATATTGTCGGTTCCCAACGAACCGTCTGTAACAGGAATATCCACCAGCAGCTTCTCTTTTCAATCGGGGAAAAAACGCAGCAAGCAGAAGGCAAGAAAAGAATTACTGTGAGAATTTTTCGCGCTGCATATTAACAAAGCCCATGGCAGAGAGTCAATAGTAAAATCCCCCGCGCCGTCAACATAGTCATATATTCCAGCCGCCATGCAACCATACTGTTTTTTATCAATCTTTAAACTCTTTTCAAATCAATACAATTCATGTAATCTGTGAATAGTACATTACTTATTTTTATTTGGAGCTATTCTTGAAAGTACTAATGATATATCCGAAATTTGCCGACTCATTTTGGGGCTTTAAGCATGCCCTTTCATTTGTTTTTAAAAAAGCGGTCACACCACCATTGGGTTTATTAACCTTGGCCAATCTACTGCCGCCTGAATGGGATGTTCGCCTGACCGACATGAATGTCCGGCGTTTAAAAAAACAGGACATTCGTCAGGCAGATCTGGTGTTCGTCAGTGCCATTCAGTTGCAAGCCGCCTCGCTCTCCCAAGTGATACGTTTATGCAAGAAATACGAGAAAAAAATAATTGCCGGCGGCCCTTTGTTCACATCAAATCATACACAGTATCCGGATATTCATCATTTTATATTGAATGAAGCGGAAATCACCTTCCCGCTTTTTCTTCAAGACTGGCATGCCGGGAAACCAAAAAAAATCTATACCACCTCTGACTGGGCCGACATGACTACCACACCGCACCCCCGCTGGAATTTGGTAAACACACAAGATTATTTTTTAATGACCATACAATACTCCCGCGGTTGTCCGTTTAATTGTGATTTTTGTGATATCACAAAATTGTTTGGAAATCGCCAACGCACAAAATCCACAGATCAAATTTTAAAAGAACTGGATCAGATCTATACAAGCGGTTGGCGAGACCAGGTTTTGTTTGTTGATGATAATTTCATTGGAAATAAACAGCAGTTAAAAAACGAACTTCTACCGGCCATAGCAGACTGGATGAAACATAAGCACTTTCCTTTTACATTTTATACCCAAGTCTCGCTGAATCTGGCTGATGACGACGCACTGCTCAGCCTCATGACTGCGGCAGGATTTGATACGGTATTCATTGGTATCGAAACCACTCACGAAGCCAGTTTACAAGCGTGTGCCAAGCATCAAAATCTTAAACGTGATCTGGTCGGCAGCGTCAAAAAAATACAGCGATCCGGGTTACAAGTACAGGGCGGTTTTATTGTAGGATTTGATCAAGACCCCCCCCACATTTTTCAAGATCAGATCGCATTCATTCAAAAAAGCGGTATTGTCACCGCCATGGTAGGTCTTCTCCAACCCCTTTTTGGAACACGACTGTATTCACGGCTCGAAAAAGAAAATCGCTTGTTGGAAGGAATTCCCGACAACAATACCGATGGGACGCTTTATTTCACACCACACATGGGAAAAAAAACACTTCTGACGGGTTATCACCACCTGGCAAAAACAATTTATAGCCCTGCAAATTACTATGCAAGAATACAAACATTCTTTTCCGAATATCAGCTTTGCGTCCCAAATGTTACACATAAAAACATCAAAACATTTATCATTTTATTAAAAATTTCCTGGTTTCTCGGTGTGGTGGGCAAGGAGCGTCAATACTATTGGCGACTATTTTTTCAGACCCTGTTCACCAAGCCGAAACAAATTCGTTTATACATGACCTTGGCGGTTTTTGGTTACCATCACCGCAAACATTTTGAACGTCTGGCCAAGACCCCCTAAACACACATATTTATTTACTTTCATCAAAATTTTCTGATTCCCGATTCTCCGGCCGATTGTCCTGGATCAGCATCCATTGTTCCGGGTTTGCCAACGGCCGAAATCCTTGCTTGGCATAAAACCCCTGTGCATCCGGTGTCCGCAGCATCCACTGGTAAACATACTTCAAACGAACATGACCGCGCGCATGCCCGATCATGGCACTGCCGATCCCCTGGCCGCGCAAATCCGGCATAATCACCACATCCATAATATAAGCAAAAAAAGTCCGATCCGAAACCACACGCAAATATCCGGCCAGTGCATCGCCATGGTAAGCCGCCAAAACCAGAGCGGAATTCTCCGCAGCAAATACCGCCTCAGCTTGCGTGATCCCTTTACACCAACGCATATCGCGCAGCAGTACCGTAACCGCAGTAAAATCAATCTGCTTGATATCATCAATAAAACGAATATCCATTATCTTATCTCCGGTTTTTCAAAATTTATACAATAACTGGAAATAATCATCCCGGAAAAAACAAAACAGCCCGCCACTCGGAGCGTGGATTATTTTTCCCGCTCGGCGCGGATGAATTTTAATGTTTTTTCAAATCCCGTCATAAAAGGCAAGGTAAAAAACTCCTTGTACTTTTTCTTAAGCTGTACCAGTTTCTCCGGATCATCGGCTGCATCTCTCAAGGACACAAAATACTCCCGCTGCTTAAGCAATCCGCTTCCATCCGTAACCGGCCCATGACCGGGCACCAATATCTCCACTGCATAGCGCGCAATCAGGTCATCCAGCACCAAAATCCACTTATCAACATGCGACCCTGCCGTTTCAAACATTGCCGGATGCCAGCCATTAAAAACCAGATCGCCGGTGACCAAAAGCTTACGTTTTTCCAGATAGACCACGGTATCATGCCGGGTATGTGCCTGCCCCATATTGCGAATATGTACCGTCTCTTCCCCCAAAACAAGCACCGTTTCTTCCCCAACCGTGATGCGTTCATCCGGCAGGCGCGTACCGGCATGAGATTGCCAAAAAGTATCCGTATAGTCACCTGCAATCAGTTGTGCCTGCGGAAACAATACGTTGCCCTTGATATGATCTGAATGGTAATGGGTGTTGACCACCATCACGTCTGCATCCGGCGCAACCTGATCACAATACGCTTTCAGCTGTTTTGACCACATGCCCATTTTGGTGTCCACCACCAGTACTTTTTGTTTATCTGCGGATATCAATACAATGCTGTTTCCCCCGCCCCCGATAAAAATCTGCAGCTGTTCATTCAACGGCTCAGCTTTACAAACCAGCAAGGGCTGCATTTTCCAACCAACAATCCCGATACCGGTCAAAATCAATACCACCAGCCCGGTGATGCTCCAGAGCGCTATTTTTTTCTTCATCACTTCCTCCTAAGCAAGACGGTCCCATTTTCTTAATAAAAATTCAAATTCCCGCTCTGATCCGGCATCCGGCATTCGCCGGACACAGTTCGCCGGACACAGTTCGCCGGACACAGTTCGCCGGACACAGTTCGCCGGACACAGTTCGCCGGACACAGTTCGCCGGACACAGTTCGCCGGACACAGTTCGCCGGGCAAGTCCACCGGGCAAGTCCACCGGGCAAGTCCACCGGGCAAGTCCACCGGGCAAGTCCACCGGGCAAGTCCACCGGGCAAGTCCACCGGGCAAGTCCACCGGGCAAGCGAGCTGAGAATTTACGGCAAGTACATTAAAAAATTATTTTCATGAATGGTTGACAATCATTTTTGACAGATGAGCTGCCGATGGTTTGACTTAGGACCCGGATTGGGTGTGATCCCGAAGACTGTACTCCTCGAGAAAAAATTTAAGTGCCTTCGCATCCTCTTTTTCCAGATCCAAAAACCGGACACCCACCAAATAGCGCTTATCCTTTTCCTGGCGGCACCAGACAACTTCGGATAGCAGGGCGATATTTTTCTCCGAGGCTGACATCGCAAGACTGTCCTGATCACCGGAAAAAATATCCTCAACATTGGGAAGCGCTATCTCAACCTTCAGGGTCTGGCCCGGTTTCAGGGACTCTTCCAATAAAATAGCGACGCCGCCAATCCCCAGATCGCGGGAAATACTTTGGCTTTTCTCGGCTGAGAAAGATTGTTCTACCGATTTAAAATAGTGGACTTTAAGTGCCAGTTGATACCGGACAAATTTCCGCCGCTCGGCAATGGTTTCTGCATTGTAAGAAGATTCGTTCATTGTTGTATGCAACCTTTATTGTATTTTCAAACCATTTCCCACATAACCAGTATCGTCTGATGGTCAACTTTATAAACATATTGAATCTCAAGTTCCCCCAGACATACTTTGGAACGTTCATTATACTTATTTTCCCTTTTAAAAGCAATCACCCTGCCGCTTTTTCCCAATACCGGAATCGTTGCCGGCATCCCCGAACAAATCCTTAAACCGCCAGACATCATTTCCCGTCTTCTTCTGACTGGCTATCCACGCATCGGATGTCAACTTGCGGCGAATGCTTCGGGGCCTCGAATTGTGCGGCAATCCAGGGATACTCTTCCCTGCGCCGCAAAAACCCGCGGCGCAGTTTCGAGACCAAAAAAGTCTCGCGTACCCAGGCACGGAAGGGATATTGTTTTTTCTGTTGTATTTGCTTTACCAATTTTTGGGCCAACCGATTTGCCTGCATAAAAACCTTTTTTTCTTTAATCAACCCCTTTTTGTCCCGGCATTTAGAGACACCCCATAATACGCCGACTGCATTGCCGCCGCAAAGCCAGACGGCTTGCGCGCACCACGCAGCGATCTTCCGCGTCATGGCCCGGTGACCGCCCACACAAATACCAATGCCGTATTTTCCACGCAATGCCTGACTGTAATAAAGAAATGCATGGCTACGGTCAAGGACCGCTTTGAGCTGCGCAGACATGTCAAAGGCATAATTGGGTGTCGCCAAAACCAGGGCATCGGCATCCACTATTTCCGGCAACAGCGGACTATAATCATCCGCCACGGGACAAGTCCCCAGCCGCATGCATTGCTCGCATCCGCGACAAAAATCCACTTTAAAATCCCGGACACTGTACACCACTGTTGTCGCACCCAATGCCTCGCATTGGTCCAAAAAGTGATTAAGCAGACGCAGGGTATTGCCTTGTGCCCGGGGTGATGCGCACAGCCCGACAATTTTCATCAGCTTACAACCTCATCTCAAAAAATACGCTATATTTTATACCGTTTGCCGCCCTTGATTTCAATTGCCTTCTCGTGCCAACGCGAACACGATGGGCAGCCTGCCCGGCGTATGCCGGGTAAGCCTGTGGATTTTTATCCTGTGAGCGCGAACACGATAACTCCATCCGTTTTACTCGCTCGGGAGTTCCTGCTCTAAAAAAGCTTCGATCTGTGCTTCTTCCTCTTGCATATGCTGCTTCTCAAACTCATTTTCCGTGAAACACTTTTTCTCAAGCATCAGCTTGGTCAATGCAATAATACGGTTATCCAGATGCCGCACCACATCTTGCACCGGGTCCGGCAACTTATCATGTTCCAACAATGAAGCCGGCCGCTCTCCGGTTGCCAAGCGGACGATCTTGCCCGGATTACCCACCACGGTACAGCCGGCAGGTATATCACGCACCACCACGGCCATGGTCCCAATCTTGGCCGCCTGACCCACGGTGAGCGCGCCCAGCACCTTGGCGCCTGCACCGATAACCACATCCGATTCAATAGTAGGATGCCGCTTGGCCTTTTTAAGCGATGTTCCACCCAGCGTAACACCTTGATAAATCAGTACCCGATCACCGATCACGGTTGTCTCACCGATCACGACCCCCATACCATGATCAATGAAAACACCTTTGCCGATTTTGGCACCTGGATGGATATCAATCCCGGTTAAAAAACGATTAATATTGGAGAGCATCCGCCCCGGGATTTTTAAATGAATCACCCAAAGAACATGTGCCAGACGATGCATCCAGATGGCATGCAGTCCGGGATAGCAAAAAACCACCTCCAACAAATTGCGTGCCGCAGGATCTTTGGAAAAAACCGCTTTGATGTTATCAAACATAACGTTCTCCCTTCAAACAATGGTCCTACAAACCTTTGGGTTCTCCACCGTTATCTTCAATCCCCCCGGTTTCCGCAAGCCAAAAATATCTATCCTACTGCAACTATTTATGATTTTGCATACCGGGTTGCTAAGTATCCAGGAACCGTTTTCAGCATTAGAATCGAATATATATTTCTACCATTCACCACAAGCCCAGCAGCAACCACTACTCTGTGCAGAGTATTTTCGTTTTCTAATGCTGAAAACGGTTCCTGGATACTTAGCACTTACCCGTTATATATACTTCAATACTATTTTGCAGCCGGGGCACCTAAAAATACCCATCATACCGACTTTACAAAATCATCATTCAGTACCAACAATCACAACATCGGTCAATGCTGAGACAATCTGCATTTCTTCCGGGTGAAGTTCCGGATTCACTGCAATCGAGAGCTTAATCTTCATCGCCATGGCCTGCTCTGTCAAAATCAGGCTGTTGCCGTGAGCTGCATAGTACGTCGAGACCTGGAGCACAAACGCGCTTTCTTTGGAAAGCCGCTTGGCCTTATCCAGCATGCGGCGCAAATTCAAGCGGATCGTCGCTGTCGAACGTACCCAACCCAATCCCTGACAAACCGGACAGGGTTCGCACAGTGTCCGGAGCAAAGACCCGCGCACCCGTTTCCGGGTCATCTCAATCAATCCCAGATCCGTAAGCTTGCGCACATTGGTTTTGGAGCGGTCACGCCGCACCACCCGGGAAAGCTCCTGATAGACCCGCTCTTTATGTTCATTAATACGCATATCAATAAAATCCAGAACAATAATACCGCCTAAATCCCTGAGCCGAAGCTGCCGCCCAATCTCCTGGGCTGCCTCCATATTGGTTTTAAAAATCGTCTCATCTTGTTTGCCGCGACCGACATTGCGTCCGGTATTCACATCCACAACCACCAACGCCTCGGTCTCCTCAATCACCAGGTAACCCCCGCATTTAAGCCAGACCTTGGGCCTCAAGGAACGTTCAATATCATTTTCAATGTTCAACACTTCAAACAAGGGCAGGTTGCCCTTGTGAAGTTCAATCGACGGGTTGATCGAAGACAAAAAAGAATCGAGCCACTTTTTAATCTGCCGTCCTTGTTTGGGCGCATCAATCACAATCCGCTTGTCCTCGCCGGTCATCACATCCCGCGCCACGCGGTGTAAAAGCCCTTGCTCGGCATGCACCAATACCGGCGATCCGGATTTTTTTTCCTTGGTCTTAATTTGCTTATAGAGGTTGACCAAATATTTGACCTCTGACTTGAGTTCCTTCTCCGTGGCATTGACGGCCGAGGTTCGGGCAATCGCGCCGAATCCCTTGGGCATGATCTTGGCCAGCGCTTTTTTAAGCCGGGAACGTTCTTTATCATCGGCAATCCGGTGTGAAACCCCGGTATGCTCAGCACCTGGAATCAAAACCAATAAACGTGCCGGCATGGATATCTGACCGGTCAAACGCGGACCCTTGGTGGAGATGGGCGCTTTTTCCACCTGAACTAAAATTTCCTGTCCTTTTTTCAAAAGATCCTGGATCAGACGCTTGGAGCGGCCGCCTTCCGATTCACGCCGGTTGTTGCCCATCTTCTTGGCACGATCTTCCGCCTCTTCCACACTCGGCGTCTCCTCGTGTTTGCGCGCCTTCTGGGCATTCATAAATTCCTCAATTGTGATGGAATCATCCATGATGTCCCGCGCATGTAAAAAACCGGCCTTTTCCAATCCAATATCCACAAAAGCCGCCTGTAATCCCGGCAGGACCGCAGTCACTTTGGCTTTATAGATATTGCCTACAATCGAGCTTGCCTCATTTCTTTCATAATAATATTCAGCCAGTTTGCCATCTTCAAGAAAAGCAATGCGCGTTTCAAACTCATCCTGCGACACCATCATTTCCCTGGCTTGTGTTGTCAGGGGTGTCAAAACCGGCCCATCTTTCCTGATTTTCCTTCTGGGTATTCTTGCCATCAGTTTATTCCTCTTTTCAAAATTCTTTTTAATCCGTCTCAAGGACGGTATTTTCATCTGCTTAACCGGTTCTCCCGAATTTTTCAGGGAACCACCACTTGATTGTCATGTCCCTTTCCTGAGGCCAACCGCGTACAGCGGACCTCCCATACCGGGACCAAACCTTCACTTAAATACGCAAGCACGGTCGGGATCTTCGCGGTCCGGGGTTGCCCCATCACATGCAAAAAACGCACCACCGGCAAAGATGCCTCCGTCTCCCATCGCATCTGACGAAGCGGGGTGCACAAATCAACCTCCACAGATCCTTTCTTGGACCATTGTGAACGCAGCACAGGTTCGGGACCGGCCAGGACCTTTATTTTCTTGGTAAGTTCAACACGCTGTTCTTCATCCAACGCAGGAAAGGTCACCGCATAGTCCCCGTGATTAATCTGGCTGTTCAATGCCGGGGTCACCAAAGGAATCTCCCGCGCCCCTTGTATCCGAATCCCTGCCGGCATTTTTTCATTTAAACGTCCGGGGATGATTTCAGGATCCATCCAGCGGTCCAATCCCATATCCGCCCATTCCTGCAATCCCGATACGCCCAAAGGCAAAGGCGGTCCGAATGCCAGTGCAGGTTGGGGATGAAACCCGATGGAATAATGCAAGGGTAAGCCTGCCCGGCGTGCCGCCCGGCGAAATAAATTGACCAAATCAAGGTGCCCCACAAAACGGATATCCCCGATTTTTTCATACAGCAGCCGGATACGCACACTCTCCCGTTCCGGTCTGACAAAGGGTTGTTGTGGTTTCAGCACCGGCGCTGACAATGCCTCGGCCGCAGGTTTGGGACAGTGCGCCGGGTCCTCCGCGCCGCAAACATTACAAATATTTTCCAACCGGCAATCCGGGGTTGCCGCTTCCTTGCGTGAACGCTCCCGTTCTTTCTTTAAATAAGCTGTTTGGATACCCATATCCAGATGCAGCCAGGGCAAAATCTCCTCTTGGGTACGTTCACGCAAAGCATACGCATCCGGATCAATCTTATGTTTTTCAAAAGCCCGAACCCAGCGTTCAAATTTGAATTCATCCCCCCAGGAATCAAACCGTGCACCGTCTTGCCAGGCAGAATAAATTACCGGCCACAACTTGCGATCGCCTCTGGCCAAAACACCTTCCAGATAGCTCCGGTTCAATTCCTCCCGGGTACGCGCACCGATCCTGAACCCCGCCGCTTTGGGCAATGTCTTTGCCAGATATTCCAGTCGCTGCCAGGCAACCTCCCGGGAAATCTGTGCTTCCCACTGAAACGGCGTATGCGGTTTGGGAACAAAAACATTGACGCTTAATTTAACCCGCGGTGCCCGCCGTCCGGATTTTGCCTGCTTGGCGGCATACGCAATCCGCCGGACCAATTGTGTAATCGCCGCAATATCCTCATCAACCTCGGTAGGCAACCCAATCATAAAATAGAGTTTCACCAGGTCCCAGCCTTCGGCAAAAACCTCACCGATATTTTTGGTAAAACCGGCTTCATCCATACTTTTATTAATCACACGCCGCAAGCGCGCGCTGCCGGCCTCCGGCGCAAACGTGAGTCCGGTCTTGCGTACCTGACGGACGGTTTCAGCCAATTCGGTGTGAAAGGAATCAAGCCGCAATGAAGGAAAAGAGAGCGCGATCCGCTCTTGGGATAACCGGTGCATCAGCGTACGAATCAACGGTAAAAGCTGGGTGTAATCCCCGGACGAGAGTGAAGTTACCGAAACTTCGTCATACCCCGTCTTGGCCAGCGCGTGCACAATCTGGTCCATAATGTCCTGGGCCGGCCGCTCCCGAACCGGGCGGTTAATCATTCCAGCTTGACAAAAACGGCAGCCGCGCGCGCACCCCCGAAAAAGCTCGGTCGTGATTCGGTCATGCGTCACACCCAGATACGGCACCAATGGTTTTTGCGGAATCGCAGGCGCCCAGGCAACCCGCCGGTGGATGGTCTCCGGCATGTCCTTCTCAACATCAATCCCGGTCAGGACGTCTTGGTCCGAATAGCGGGGATGGTAAAATGCCGGAGCATAGACCCCAAAAATTTTTCCCAATTCGCGAATGCGTGTTTGCCGGCTCTGTCCCTGAAGTGACTGGTTGCGCTCAATGATCTCACCGAGCACATCCTCGCCGTCGCCCAGCACAATAAGATCAAACACTGCCGCCAACGGTTCGGGATTGGAAGCACACGGCCCGCCGCCAATAATCAACGGATCTTCCTCACGGCGCGAAACCGCTTCTACCGGGACCTGACCCAAATCAATCAAATTAAGCACATTGGTATAGGACATCTCATGCTGCAGTGTAATACCGACAATATCAAAGCGCTCCAGGGGTGTGCAGGTTTCCAGCGAGCACAAGGGGATTTTTTCTTCACGCAGCAGCGTCTCCGCATCATGCCAGGGAGAATAGACCCGTTCGGCAAAAACATCATTTCGCTTGTTCAACAATTCATAGAGAATTTGAAAACCAAGGTAAGACATACCGATTTCATAGACATCGGGAAATGCCAGCAAAACCCGGGTTGAGACATTTTGAATGTTTTTCTTAATCTGATTCCACTCTCCGCCCATATACCGGGATGGTTTTTGGACGCGCGGAAAAACCCGTTCCCGCAAAAGCAGGCCGTAATCCGTTGGTTTATTCACAATTTCATTCCTTCAAATATATTTCACTGCCTTCCAGCAGGTTATTAACAAATTCATCAAGGGCCAACGTACTGATCAACAAAGTAAATAAAACGGTTGCGTGACACGAACCAATGGCCGCCCACAATTTATTTTACCTTGCGTCCGGACCAAATACTCATCAGGATGCCCACCACACTCAATGAAATAATCATGGATGAGCCGCCATAGGAGATAAAGGGAAGCGTCATACCGGTGACCGGCATCAGTCCCGTGGCCACGCTTAAATTAACGATCAACTGAGTAAACACAATCATGGTCAGCCCGATGGCTGTCAAACTACCATTCATATCACGCGCCGTTTTGCTCACCCGCAGCATCTGGAGGAGCAGAACCGTGAATAATATTAATACCACACTTACACCCAAAAATCCCCATTCTTCTGCCATCACTGAAAAAATAAAATCAGTATGATGCTCCGGCACAAAACGCAGCTGCCCCTGGGTCCCGGCCAACCAGCCTTTGCCGGTTAACCCGCCCGACCCAATGGCTATTTTGGATTGGATGACATTGTATCCGGCACCCAGCGTATCCGATGACGGATTTAAAAAAGCAACCAGTCTGCGCTGCTGATAATCTTTAAGCAGCATCCAGACCAAGGGCGAGGTCAATATCCCCGCCCCGACAATCATAAACAGGCGCTGCACCGGCACCCCCACCGTAAACAACATCGCAAAAAGCAGGGGCAGGAAAACCAGCGCCGTACCCAAATCAGGTTCCCGCAAAATAAGCACCATCGGAATCAAGGCCAGCAAAAAAGCGCCGAACAGCGTCTGCCAGTCACGCACTTTATCCTGACGTGATGCTAAAAATTTTGCCAGCACCAGGGTAGTCGCGATCTTGGCAAATTCAGATGGTTGAAAACTAAAAGGCCCTACAGCCAGCCAACGCTTGGAACCCGAGATCTGATCCCCGGCTGCCAGCAAAACCGCCAGCAGCACCACCAATACCCAATAGGCCGGTTGGGCATACCGCTGTATTAATACATGAAAATCAAGTGACGCAAAAAAGAGCATGCCCACCAAACCGACGGCAATCCAGACCAATTGTTTCAAATAAAAAACCGCCCCCCCGGTGTTGCTGAAGGTTGCCGCATAAACCATCGCAACACCAATCAAGGCCAGCACCAATGCAGGCAATAAAATTGTCAGGTCCATTTCCCGTGCCAGATGAACAGGCCGGGCCGATTTACTGCGCTTCCATGTCATCCTGGGATGGTATGCCAAAATAGGCCTCCAACATTTTTTTTGCCAGTGGTGCAGCCATCGCGCCGCCGCCGCCGGCATTTTCCAAATAAACCAGCAACGCCACTTCCGGTTCAGCATAAGGTGCAAAAGCAATAAAACCGGCATGGTCCTCACCATGCGGATTTTGTGAGGTGGCGGTCTTGCCTGCAACACGCACCCCTTGAATCCGGGCATTTTTTCCGGTCCCGCGCTTACTCCGAACAACACCTGCCATGGCTTTGCGTATCAGGTCCCAATTTTCCCGGGATGCATTGACTCTAAACATCACCTCAGGTTTAACCTCGTGAATCAAACGCCCGGATTTGCTCCGTACTTCCTTGAGAAAATGCGGACGATAGATCACACCCCGGTTGGCTGCGGCCACTGCGGTATTATATATCTGTATAGGCGTGGCCAAAATGTATCCCTGGCCAATCGACATCATGACGGTATTCCCGGGAAACCAGGGCATATTCTGGGTCCGCTCTTTCCACTGTGCGCTGGGTACCAACCCCGAAAGTTCATTGGGCAGATCAATTCCACTGGGAAATCCATACCCAAATGCTTTGGCCCATTTCCCCAGTTTGTCCACCTTGATGCGCAATCCCAACTGGTAATAATAAACATCACACGACTCCACCAACGATTTATACGCGTTTACATACTTATGCCCGGTATCCTTCCAGCAGCGATACGGCCAGGTGGATATCCAGAAAATACCCTTACAGTGAAACTGTGTCTTGGATGTCACCAATTTTTCTTCCAGCGACGCCAACAAGGTGACAATTTTAAAAATTGATCCCGGCGGATAAAGTCCCTGCACCGCCCGGTTGGTCAGTGGATAATTACGGTTCTGCCGAATCCGTTTCCACGCTTTGGGGGTAATCCCCCGGGCAAACTGATTGGCATCAAACGTGGGCGATGATGCCATGGCCAGAATCTCACCGGTACGCACATCACCAAGAATAATCACACCCCTTTGGCCTTCGAGGATCATTTCCGCTTTGGCTTGCAGCTCACGATCCAAAGAAATTACCAAATTGTGTCCCACCCAGGGACTCTCCCGGCCTAAAATTCCCATCTGCCTGCCCAGGGCATCCACTTCAATCTGAAGCCAGCCATTGCGCCCCTTTAAATACCGGTCATAAACTTTCTCCACACCCGACTGTCCGATAACATCTCCGCTTTGATACCCTTCGCGCAATGCAAGCGCCTGTTCCGAAATCTCGCCGACATACCCCAGCACATGAAACCCCAATTGCCCGAATTTATAACTACGCTGCGACTCGGTCAGCACTACCACTCCGGGAAGTTCGGGACGATGTTCCTCAATCAGCAAAGCAATTTCCCGCCCGACATTGCTTTTCAAACGGAGGGGTTCATAATACCGGAGTTTTCGTTGCTTAAGCTTTTTCTCAATCGCCTCAGGCGATATTTCTAAAATGGTTTGCAGCAATTCAAATATGGCTGCCCTTTTTTCCGGTTCACTTGGCAGGGCGGCCGGAATCATGGAAACCCCAAACGTAGAAACATTACCCACCAGCAGCTCACCATGCCGGTCATAAATCAATCCGCGTTGTGCCTTGATCGGGACCGGGCGCACCCGATTACGCGCGGAAAGTTCAAGATAACGCTCGCCTTGCACCAGCTGCAAATAAGCAATACGTACGCCGAGCAATCCCACCAGACCGAGAACAAGCATACCCAAAAATTTAATTCTTTTTTGAATTCGTTCTTCTTTGCGAACCAGAAATTGATCCCAGAGCATGCCGGCCTAGCCTGTCCGGGTGGTATTGGAAAAATGAGAACGGCCCCCGCCCTGGCCGCCAATGAAATTGCGGGCGACATTTTTATCCGGTATGATTTTTTTAAACAGCATAAAAACAAACGGCGCCATCACCGCGTGGTAGAGCGCCATACCCAAGGCGTTTCCAACCCATTGTCCTATATGAAATTGCGTCTCCAACAGCGTATTCATCCAGAAAAAAGTAAAAAACTGGTGTAAAAAAGTGAACAACATGACAATCGTAATTTGAGAAACAAGATTTTCCTGGAAAAATTTTTGACGCAGATAGAGTGCCAAATAGGTGATCCCCAGCAAGAGCAGGGCATTGAGTCCCAGGATGCCGCCGCCGGCGACATCCTGAAAAAGCCCGAACACAAACGCCGCCCAAAGCCCGGCTGTGTTCTGCCGGTACAGTGCTAAAAAAACCACAAACAAAAAAACTCCGTCGGGAGCCACTTCCCCGATACGCACATATCCGGCCAAGGTCGTCTGTAAAAGCACAAGACAAAAACCGATCAACGGAATAAAAAACCGGTCCATACTCACTCCTCGCCGGTTAAAATCAAAAAACGGTCTATCTGCTTAAAATTAATCCTCGGTTTAATGATGATGTCCAGCATCATACCGTTTTCCGACAGCTTCACCTGCATCACATCACCGATCGGCAGCCCCTGCGGAAACAGGCTGCTCAATTTTGAAGTTTCCACCACATCGCCGACGCGAACATCATCATCACTGGAAACATACAGTAATTTAAGAAACGGTTTGCCGGTCCCCTTCACCGTCCCGTTGACCCGGGAACGTTTGACCGATCCTGCCACCGAACTTTGAACATCTAAAAGAAGCATGACCGTCGCCGCATGGGTGCTCACTTCACCAATCCGGCCCACCACGCCAAAGGGGGTGATGACACCGGCACCGCTTTGAATCGCATCGTTGGAACCGCGATCAATCACGATCCGATCCAGCCAGCTGACAGGATCCCGCCCAATCAATTCTGCAGGAAGCAACTGATAGGGATTGCGCTTTTGATAGTTAAGCTCATGACGCAGCGCCGCATTCTCCTGCACCTGGGCCGCATAAAGTGTATTGCGCAGCGTAAGCTTCTCCGTCTTTCTTTTCAGCTCGGCATTTTCCTTGCGCAATTTTTTATTGGAATGAACCTGGGCAAAAAAACCGCGAACCCGCTTGGCCACGGTTGATGATGTTTTTTGAAAGGGAACGAACACAAAAAAAATACTATGGCGCAATGTACCGCTGAGCATACCGGGATTGCGCTGTGAGACCAACATTCCCAAAGACATGATAATCAACAGCGAAAAAATAATCTCCCGCCGCCATTTCCATAAAAATTCAGGCACATCGGCCTCCTGCACCACATAGCCTATGCGGCATGCGTATCATAGGCTGATAATTATTCACGATTCTTCCGCATCCGGTTAGAAATATTCCTTTTCGCCCACCACAACTTTTTTAAGCACATCAATACTTTCTTCCAAAACTTTTCCGGAACCCATCACCACACACGTGGTGGGATCCTCAGAAAGATTGACCGGCACCCCGGTGGCTTCACGCAGGCGAATATCCATGCCGCGCAATTGCGAAGTGCCGCCTGCCATAATAATACCGCGGTCAACAATATCCGCAGCCAGTTCGGGCGGCGTCCGTTCCAGGGTCATCTTGATGGTTTCCACAATCGCAGAGATTGGTTCCTCCAAAGAACCGCGAATCTCCTCCGACGTTATCTCCAGGGTTTTTGGCAGCCCGGTGACCAGATCACGTCCCTTGACCTCCATCTCCATCTCCTGCTTCAGGGGATAGGCGGAACCCATTTTGATTTTAACCGCCTCGGCTGTCCGTTCTCCGATTAAAACATTGTAGGCGCGTTTAATATAATTGATGATCGCCTCGTCAAGCTCATCACCGCCGACGCGCAGTGAACGTCCATACACAATGCCGCCCAGCGATATCACCGCCACCTCGGTCGTTCCGCCGCCAATATCAACAATCATATTGCCCGAGGGTTCATCAATCGGCAGTCCGGCGCCAATTGCGGCTGCCATCGGTTCCTCAATCAGATAAACTTCACGGGCCCCGGCCTGCTCGGCTGAATCACGCACCGCACGCTTTTCCACCTCAGTCACACCCGAGGGAATACATATAATAATACGCGGCTTCACCATGGCGCGGCGGTTGTGCACTTTGGTGATAAAGTGACGAAGCATGCGTTCGGTCACTTCAAAATCCGCAATCACGCCGTCACGCATAGGACGGATTGCCACAATATTTCCCGGGGTACGCCCCAGCATGGCTTTGGCTTCGTCACCCACTGCCAATACATTGTCCGTCCCTTTTTGTACAGCAACAATGGACGGCTCGCGCAGAACAATCCCCTCGCCGCGTACATAAACCAAAGTGGTGGCTGTTCCCAAATCAATTGCCATATCATTGGAAAATAAACCCATCAAAAAATCGAGAATCATTTCTTTTTCCCTTTCTGGGATTTCGTTTTTGGTTTCGCAATCTTTGCCGTTTTAACGGCCGCCTTAATAACAATTTTTCCGGAACCAGATGATTTTTTAGCTGTTTTCTTAACCGCCGGCTTGGCCTTTTTTTTCACTGCCCGTTTTACCGGTCGGACCGTTATTGCCGCCGATTTTTCTTCCGCCAAGTCTGCCGGCAACACGATCTCCGATTGCGTACCCTTGGCTGATGTATGTGTTTTCGCCGGCACTTTCTTCTTATTGAACAGTGACCTGAAAACCTCACCGATATCCTTGTCCGCCCATTCAGCGATTGCCATGGTAAAAATCAAAAACAATACCAACAAAACAGCCAAAATTCCAATGATTAACCCCACAGTCATGCCCTCCATAAAAATTTGCGCCAATTATACCAATGCGACCCTCATGCCGCAACAGGTTTTTTGGGGTTGCAACCAAAACCCGTTCTGTTATAATGTGCGCCTGTTATATATGAGAAGGAATTCTTCACCCAAAAGCCTGCCGGGCTTATGATTCCGTATTTTTGAAACGAAAGGAACCTTGTTGCCGTTATGATGAGCGCCATGCGAAAATACACCAAAATAATCCTCTGGTTTGTTGTCACCGCTTTTGTCGGGACCATTTTCTTTGTCTGGGGGATGGATGCCGGACGTCAAAAATCAGCGGTTGAGCAAATTTCTGCGGCGGTGATTAATGATCAGCCTATTTCCTATTCGGAATTTGCCCAACATTGGGAACAACGTTACCGTCAGATCATGACCAATGCCAAGGAAGAACCCGCACCTAAAGAAATCCAGCGGATGCGCACTGAGCTCATGGATACCTTAATCGACACCACCTTGCTCAAACAGCAATTCGACAAATTAAAAATGACTGTGACACCCGATGAAGTGGCGACCCGGATCTATTCAATGCGGGCCTTTCACGAAAACGGGGTTTTCTCCCAGGAAAAATATATTTCCATGCTCGGCTACAGCCGCATTTCACCCGATGACTTTGAATCGGAGCAAGCCAACATGATCAAACTCATGAAAATGAGCCAGATTTTGCGTGATAGCACGGTTGTGACCGAGGACGCTGTCAGACACTATTCCCGCGCCCGCGCCCGCAGCATCAAATTTGAATGGGTCCGCTTTCACTGGAAAGACTATCTGAAAAAAGTCATGGTCTCGAAAAATAATATTTCAAGGTATTTCAATAAAAACCGGAATGACTATGACACGCCGGAAGAAATTGAAGCCTCCCACATTTTACTGCGCTTAGACGGCAATGCCACTGAAGAAGAAAAACTTACGCTCAAGCTTAAAATGGATACCCTGCGTAATGACATTATCAAAGGTGCTGACTTTGCCAAAATGGCGACGGAACATTCCGATGACCCGGGCAGCAAAACCAAAGGCGGACAATTGGGCTATTTCCGCCGTGGTGTCATGGTCGGCAACTTCGAGGATGTTGCCTTCGCACTCAAACCCGGAGAGTTGTCTGAGATCGTCGAAACCCCCTTTGGCTACCACCTGATAAAAGTCACCGGACATCGTGCCGCTAAAAAAGCTGAATTGGCTGATGTAAAAAAAGATATTAAGAAAATTTTAAAAGATGAGAAAGCCCGCCAACAAGCCCAACAGGCTGCCACGAATTTCCTCCTCGCTTTGGATACACACGACCAACTGCGCCCCGCCATCCAGGCAGCGGGACTTAAAACTTCCCTCTCTCCTTGGGTGAAAGAAGATGACACCATCAAAGGCATCGATGGTGCCGAACAATTGATTGATACCGCCCTGGACCTCCCCTTGAATAAACCCAGTTCCTCACTAACAGTGGGTCAGGCAATTTACTTTGTGGAAGTGGTCCAAGAAAAACCACAAACTTTTAATGAAACCCTTTTCAAGTTGGAACACGATTCTCTGGTGGAACGTCTCAAGCGTATCCGCGGCGACCAGCTAACCTCCGACTGGCTCAAGCAAGCCCGTGCCGAGTCAACCATTGTCAATAATATCGCAACCGAAGCGAAGGACGCCTCCGAAACAACCGAAGATGGCAGCACGGCCGAATCCACCGTTGAAGCGGAAAAAAAATAAGAGCTCCCACCACGGAGAACACGGAGCTCACGGAGAAAAGCAAAATTTTAGTAGGGTAAAAGCAAAAGCGAATTAGAAAACATTAAACTATTAATCGGAAATCTTTTAATTCCTTTATGGCTTTGACTTCACCCTATTCAGTTTTTGATTTTCTCCGTGAACTCCGTGTCCTCCGTGGTAAATTGTTTTTTCTTTTTGGGCGGGGGCACTCCGCCATTTGTTTCCCGTGGTGAAATTTATTTTTCTATTTTCTTATCCCCATGAATAATCTGCATGGGAGCACCGATGAAATTTTTCCCGATCTGAAAAAATATCGTCACCGGATGCTTGAAAGAACTTTCAAAAAAAACAATTCCCGTATACTGAGCGTCCGGTGCAATTTCCGTCGGCCAGAAATAATTTTTCGAAAGAACTCCAATTTTTTCGATAATTTTTTCCGCCGCCTGAAAATCTGCGCGGGTGGAATGGCGCTTCCCGAGCAAATAATTTTCCAAATTGGTACGCCAGGTAATCGGCTTGCCTATTTGCATATATTTTTTTAATCTCCCATAAACTTCCACAATTTTTTCCTGAGGAAAATCCGCCCGGATTTCTCCCAAAATATCGCTGATCTCGGGTGCGTGTTGGGGCATCAGCGTACGCAATTCCTGCAAGTACCCGGAAACCACCTCATCCGCACTTATGGGACGGATCTGTGTGCTTTCCGAGTCTTTCATAAGAACAAAATCCCGCGAGACTTTAAAGCTCTCCAGTTCGGCAATATTTTCTACACGCAGTAGTACGGTGATCGGATCTTCCGTATCCTCCATTTGGGCATAAACCTGAATTAAACCAATTTGCCCTGTCATCTCCCAGACGGCAGCGTGTCCCGGCACCCAAACCGCCAGGGTTAAAAGGCTGCCAAAAAAAAGAATTCTTACTTTGCGGAACATAAATGAATCCCAACCTGATCCAAAAAATGAGTCACCCCCGCCAAGGGGAGACCTACAATATTATAATAGCAACCATCCACCCGGCGCACAAATGCACCGGCAATACTCTGGATTCCATAGGCACCCGCTTTGTCTTCCCAGTCCCGGGTTGCTAAATACGCCTTCATTTCATGCTCTGGAATTTTCCGCATCCCCACGCGCGTCGTTTCCAGCCAAATTTTCTGCTTGCCGATTACGGAATGCAAAAAAACCACGCCGGTCATAACCGTATGCTCTTTCCCGGAAAGCATACGCAGCATCCGGCCCGCCTGGGTCCGCGATTCCGGTTTCCCGAATATTTTTCCCCCTTGGACAACAAGCGTATCTGCCGCCAAAATCCATGCCGGATGTGAAACACGCCGAGCCACCTCACGGGCCTTGGCCATCGCTGCCAGACGGACAAACACACCGGGATCACCCTGAGGTTTGCCTTCGTGGTAATGAGAAACCATAACCCGAAACGGAATCCCCGCCTGCTTGAGCAACTGCCTGCGTCGCGGTGATCCTGATGCCAAAATTAAAGTTGGTTTATCTTTCATAATAAATTCCTTTTTCACCGCAGAGGCGCTGAGTACGCAGAGAAAATCAACATTAAATTAAAATCAAAATCTTTGTAGGGTAAAAACAAAAACGAATTAGAAAACATTAAACTATTATTCAAAAAGCTTTTAATCCCTTTATGCTTTTGACTTCACCCTATTCAGTCTTTGATTTTCTCCGTGAGCTCCGTGGTGAATTGTTTTTCTTTTTGGGTGGGTTTAGAACCCACCCCTACGTTTTTTTCTCTGCGTTCTCAGCGCCTCTGCGGTGAATGCCTTTTTATTTTCTTTTGGGCGGGGGCGCCCCGCCCCTACATTTATAACACCCGCCGGACGCCGCGGAAACGCTGACGCCAATATTTTTTATTTGCATCCGAAATTTTCACCTTGCCGCCGGTTTTGGGTGCGTGGATAAATTTTCCTTTTCCCAGATAGATGCCGACATGAGAAATTCCGCGGCCATTGATATCAAAAAAAAGCAGATCTGCCGGACGCTCCAAACCAAGCCGCACCGGGCGGGCGATTTTAAACTGGTGACGGCTGATGCGCGGAAGTTTACGTCCGGCCGCCTTTTGATAAACATAGACTACCAAGCCGGAACAATCGAATCCCTGTGACGGTGAGTTGCCGCCATAGCGATAGGGTGTCCCCTCCAATGATCTGGCCAGACTGACAACCCGGCCGGCTTTTGCCGTATCCGGTGGTCTTAACGGCTGCGATGCGCATCCCGCCAGAAAGAACAAAAAAAATCCCGCAAAAATTATCTGCCAACTGATTAAATCATAGCGCAGCTTGATGAACCATGGCGCAAACGTGTGATTTTTCAAACCCGACTTAGTCTCCTGTTTCATCCCGGGGAGGGTCTGCATTTTTAGCGGTCTGGAGAATCCGGTCCAAAATTGTGCGCTCCGCTTCATTATTGATCAACAAAACAATTTTCTTCAGACTGGTTTCCTGCATGCAATGTTCCACAACAGATAAAAAAACCGTTTCAATCGCACGTGCCAAAGTAAAGGCGTTCACACTTAAACCAGTTACCGGCACAGCCAGTGTTTCACACTGGTTCTCTTTGGCAAGATTTAAGGCGGAAGAAATAGCACGATGGACCAATTTTTCATTGGTCATCATGTCCTGCCCCCAGGCAGCCGCATGAATTAAAAAACGGCTTTTGAGCCGCCCCGCAGGTGCCAGCACTGCCTGACCCGGCTCAATCGGACCCAATTCCATCGCTTTTTCCTCAAGAAACTCCCCGCCCCGTCGCTTCAAATCATCCGAAACTCCGGTAGAAAACCAGAGATAATTATTAGTAGGATGAATTAAGGCATCGACAACCTGAAATGCCAGACTGCCGACCGTGGTTTCTAAATGCGTATTGTGAATGCGCAAGTCCATGCAATTCCCCCGTATCTATGAACAAACCCCGGGGTAAACCCCAAGGTATTTGATACCATGCCCCAAGTCCGCTTTATTAGACCTGCCACAACCGGCAGAATTTAGTAGACGGAAGGGTAATAAAAAAATTTTAGCATATCCCCCCGGGGGATCAACTAAAATCCATAAAATCATCTTTGCCTGCTGTTCAATATTTTCATCCGCGCCTTCTTTTGCCAAACAGACTTTTTGTCCCCAATCGGGTCCCATTGCTGTAAGATAGTATCCATCTTCTTGAGGAGCTGTTTATGCCAAAAATTACTTTTCCCATGGTGGTCATGCTGCTTATTCTGGCAATGGCACACCCACTGCCGGCAGCACAGGAAGAATCCTGGAATTTTATCCGAAACCAAATCCAATTACGCAACGCTTCACAGATCACTGTCCTTGCCCGCATGGTCTATCTCGCGGATTCAAAAACCCTCATCCGCAATGCTGAAAAAAAAATCCAGCGTGTCATCACCGGCAAAAGAACGGTGAACCTGAACTGGCCGAATGCTCCGACTTATCACTTCCTGGAAATGACCATCAACGGCCGGAAACTGTCCCAAAAGGAAATCCGCGTCGAGACAAGTCAAGGAACAAAGCCGCAAACCATGCGTTCACCTTTCCACCCCTTGACAATTGATCAATATGATTTCAAATTGAAAGGACCCACCCTCTACCAGGACCTTGACGTCTGGGAAATAACCTACAAACCCAAAAAACCTGCCAGAGAATTTTCCCGCGGCAAGGTGTTTATTGACAAGACAACCTATGACGTGGTTTATATGGCATTTGAACCATCACAACTTCCCGGCATGGTAAAAAAAATGCGGGCCAAAATCACTTATCAATACCTTCAGGGGATGTGGGTACCGGAAACGCTTATTGTCAGAGGTCATGTTAAAAATACATTTATCTTCTTCACCCTGTCCGAGCAGTACATGGATATCAAAGAAACCTTCTACGACTATCTTTTTTAATTCCCGCCGGTATTCTTCGCCGGTTCCACGATTATGCTTTTATCCTATTTGGCCTTTACTTTTCTTTGCGACCTTCGCGTGAGATGCCTTTTGCCTTGGGGTGCCTCCCCCGACTATATTAATGCGTACAATTATACATTCAAATTACATTATTGGTTGACAATACCCCGCTATTTTTATATAGTGCAATTATGCATTTTAATTTCACTATTACACCACGCACAGGAGACAAACACCTACATGGATTATTTAAAAAGAACACTTGAGCCGGTATTAAAAAAAGCTGCTGCTGAATTTCCGGCCATTCTACTCACCGGACCCCGCCAATCAGGTAAAACCACACTTTTAAAACACCTCTTCAAAAAAACGCATCGCTATGTGTCCATGGAAGCGCCGGATATACAAGCCATCGCAACAGATGACCCCAGAGGATTTCTTGATTTATATTCCCCCCCGGTTATTTTGGATGAGATCCAATACGTCCCCGGGTTACTTCCTTATATAAAAGAGATCATTGATGCCAATCGGAATAAAAAAGGCCAATTTATTCTAAGCGGATCACAAAACCTACTTTTATCTCAAAACATCAGTGAAACCCTGGCCGGTCGATCTGCAATTTTGCATTTACTCCCGATGTCACTACGAGAACAGTCCAATCAATCACAACGTAAAGCGCCCTGGGACAGCAACGCTAAAATTCCATTAAAATCTGAACTTGATATTGCAGCGCTTTGGAAAAACCACGTCCGTGGTTATTATCCGGAGCTTGTGGTTGAAGCAAAGCGCAATTCCCATCTTTGGCATGCCAGTTATATTCAAACCTATGTCGAACGTGATATCAGAATGCTGCGTCAAATAGGTGATCTAACGCAATTTCAATCTTTTTTGCGGGCACTGGCTGCCAGAAGCGGCCAACTCTTGAATTTTGCCGAATTGGGCCGTGATCTGGGGCTTTCACTAAATACTGTCAAAGCCTGGTTGGCAATTTTAGAAGCAACTTTTCAAATCCATATACTGCGACCGTACCACAATAATATTTCCAAGCGCCTGGTTAAAACGCCCAAAGTTTACTTTACCGATACCGGAACACTTTGCTACCTGACCGGTTTAACCTCCTTTGAGCATGCTAAAAACGGTCCTTTATCCGGCCCCATTGCCGAGACGATTGTACTTTCAGAATTAATTAAATTTTTCTATCATCAGGGTGTTCAGCCGCCGATTTATTTTTGGCGAACCTCAAAAGGTGAAGAAGTTGATTTTGTAATCGATATCAACAATAGACTTATTCCCATTGAAGTCAAAGCAAGCTCAACTGGTTATTCTAAAATGGCGGATGGTATACTGAAATTCAAGGAATTATTTCCCAACAAAGCACAATCAGGTTACATTTCTTATTATGGCAGCTTAAAAATGCCCTTTGGTGAAATCGCCGAGGCGATACCGGTTACACAATTATAATTTTCATCTAACTCTCTTCGGGCGGGTTTGCGACCGGCAAAAGTCCCTTTCATTCAATATTTTTTCCGGTCACGGACCCGCCCTTACGATCAGCCTCATTACCCAAAGTAATAATAGTAATAATTCCTATCCTGTACTATAGTGAGTGCTATATTAAATTATTGATATAGTGATTTCCGGGGGGTGTTACTATGAGTCGCAGTAAATTGTCCAATACCTTGCTGAACCAGCTACAACCCAAAACCAAATCACAAACAGTCACTGAACCAAAAGTGGATTTACGTCCCAGCGCGCTTTCCGTGGATGTTGTCAACATCTGTAACCTGCATTGCAAACATTGCTTCTGGGATTCTTATGACGATGTAATTCCAAATAAAATAAATTTAAATATTTTAGAATCAGTTAAAAAAGCACTTATCAAATTCCCGAGTATTACCAATATAACCTGGTATGGCGGCGAACCACTTGTAAATGAGGCATCCAGAAAAATTGTCCAAAACGGTATCGGACTTAATAAAAAAAACAACTTGGTTGTAACCAACGGAATATTACCCCTCCCGGAATGGCGTAACAACACTCACTTTGCAGTGTCGATCGACGGAACACAAAAAGAGCATGATTTCATTCGCGGCAAGGGTAATTACGAAAAATCCAAAATCAATATATTAAAAGCACTTTCAAAAAACATTCCGGTTGCAGTCATTTATTGCATTAATGCTCTTAATATCCACTGTCTGCCTGATTTTTTAGCCGAATGGTCAGACTATCCCCTCGAAGGAATTGTGTTCACGATGTACGCCCCCTTAAAAAACAATACAAATAATTTGCAGTTAACCGACCGCCAACGCGACATGACATCTGACCTGCTATTACGCCTAAAGCAAAAATATAGCAGACCAATATGCAATTCCCATTTAATGCTCGAGCTGCTCAAAAATAAATATGGCCAACAAATGGCCGCTAATTGTCCGATGGATTTCAATAATGTTCATAGTAGAGTTTATTCAGTTCATATGTGCAATGATGGATCGCTAAGAAGCCCCTGTGCGCTGGGTGAAAATGCAGACTGTCAAAATTGTAGGTCAGTTACGAAAATCGCATTATATGCCGGTGTCGTCATGCATGACCGCACTTCCATCAATTCATTATTGAGGATGTATCATTCCAAGCACCACACAAAACATGCCGCAGTTTCAAATTATAAAGTTAAGACACGAAATTTCAATTGATCTAATAATATTACCGCTACTATTAGTAATCTATCCACAAGGTAAATAAATTATGAATCATTATGCTACAGCACAATTATTAAACAGTATTATTGTCCCAATACTTGGGTTTTATGTTTTTTTTAAAAACCATAGAAGCACAACCAATCTAACATTTTTTCTTCATAGTTTGGCACTTAGTGTTTGGAGTTTTTCCTTTTTCAAAATGGCATTATCTCAAAATTCGGCAGAAGGCCTTTTTTGGTCAAGAGCTCTTCACGTAGGCGCCGCATTAATTCCTGCATTTTTTATGCACTTCGTTTTATCTATACTCAAAATTAATGTCGAAAACAAAAAAATTATTAAACTGGCGTATTTAATTGGCTTTATAGTGCTTATTTTTGTTCCAACAAACTACTTAGTTTCGCACACTATCGAAATTGTCGGGTTTAAATACTTTGTCGGACCAGCCGGTTTGCATTATCATCTTTTTCCGATTTATTTTATATTATGTGTTATTTATTCATTCATAAAATTATTTACAGGATACAAACATGCTACAGGCCTGCACAAAACTCAGCTAAAATATTTATTTTTAGCATTTTTTATCGGTTATAGTGGCGGCCCCGGTGGATTTCTCCCCTTATATAATATACACATTCCAGAATATTCATTTTACTCCGTTGTTTTATATTGTTTGATTATAGGATACGTAATTATCCGCTACCGCCTGTTTGACATTGAGATTATCCTTAAAAAACTCTATTACTTTCTGGCAATATTAATCATATCCTCACTTTTAATTTCTTCTCTCTATTTCGGATATTCCTTACTCACTGCTTCACCTATTGATTTGCATCTACTGATAATCATGATCCTCGGAACTTTCCTTATTACCTCTCTAATAAACAGATACCGCCATCAGCTTGATGCGATTGCAGACAAAGCCATCAACACCAAAAGACGCAAGCTGTATAATTCGCTACAGAAAACAACCGACCGTTTAAACGCGTTCACCAGCAGCACGGAGCTTTCCAAATATCTCTGCACGGAATTATTCAAGCAATTACAGGTTCGCTATACTGCAATCTATCATTACGACAAAACCTCATCCCAGTTAAAAAAAGAATACCAGTCCGGCAAGGCAGACCTCCCTGCCACTATGGAAACCAGCCATGATTTGATTCAATATTTTTATGCCGATACCACTATACTGGAAACAGAATCTTTAAGACATACTCTTCAAAACAGCAGCGATCAAAACAATGGACTGCTTGCATTGATTGACCGGAATTTCAAGGCTTCGCTTTTCATCCCTCTCACCACCCACAAAAAATTAACCGGCATACTCCTGTTCGGTTACCACACAAACAGAATCGGATTCACAAACCGCGAAATAAATATTTTACGCAATCTCGGAATACAGGTATCACTGGTTCTTGAAAACATCACGCTTTACGATCAGATCATCAAAGAAAACCGGCTCGAACTCATCGGCACCATGGCCACGTCTTTGGCGCATGAAATCCGAAATCCGCTCACCTCCATCCGAACCTTCGTTGAAATGCTGCCAACAAAAACAAACGACAAAAAATTTATGGACCAGTTCAATAAATTAGTTCCGGGTGAAATTGAGCGATTACTCGAACTCACGAACAGCACTTTAAATTTTTCCAGCAATAATGATCCGGTTATTCAGGAAACTCATTTCCAGGTCTTATTTGATAAAACCCTGGTGCTTTTGAAAAACCATCTCCGCGAAAAAAAAATCCAAGCGCACTTAAGCATCCAAGGCCCCAATACCATCTTGGTTGATCCCAACCAATTTTTACAGGTGCTTTTAAATATCCTTTTAAACGCAATCCAGGCCTCCGTTGAAAATGACAGAATTGATGTCGAACTGCGCAACGAAGACGCTGCCACGGCCATAATCACGATTACTGATCACGGGTGCGGTATCTCCCCGCAAAACACGGAAAAAATATTCGAACCCTTTTATTCTTCCAAAATATACGGGACCGGCCTCGGACTTACCAATTGCCTCCGAATTATCGAATCACACCAGGGACGTCTGACCGTCGAAAGCGAACCGGAAAAGGGCTCAAAATTCACGATCACCCTGCCCCAAACGCACGAACTTGCTTCTTCATCTCCGGACACCCATCCGCGGTCCTGACCTTAGGGCGGGGGCACCCCGCCCCTATCTATGGGTAATGTCAACCCCCAATATATTTAAGTCATGCAGTGGAGG
>JAIORK010000053.1 GCA_021108215.1 bacterium
ACGTCACCCCCTGGATGCTTATTTTACCCCAGGACCCTGGGTGACATTAGTCACTATTTAATTAACGCAACTTTCTTCTTCTGATTCAGGATCACCTTGCCGCTCCCATCCGTAATCACGATCCGGCAGAAATAGATACCCGGGGCCACATCAACCGCATTCCAGGCCGTGGACAATGTCTGACCTGTGCCGCCATTGACATGTTCGGTGATATTGGCCACGCGCTCACCAGTCAGCTTGTAGATATCAATGACAACTTTGCCTGCACCGCTGATGGTATAGGCAAAGTTCACCTTACCGCGGGCAGGATTCGGGTATGGCAGGACTTTATTGACAGCGAGATAAGGCGTCGGTGTCGCGGTCATTGTCCGGGTCGGTGTGGCTGTATCCGGTTGCTGCGATGTCGCCTGCGGTGTTGGTGTCAATGTCATGGTTACATTCGGCGTTTTCGTTGGCGTCAAAGTCGGCGTTGAAGTACTTGGCGTTGGCGAGGATACCACCACCGAGGAACCCATGACTGTCTCATCCCCTCCCACTCGCAACCAGTCCACATGAATTTCTTTATTGAATACACCTTCGACCACCAACTGTACGCGGAAGGTATGTATCCCGCTCCAGCCGGTAGCTGTGGCAAAATCATATTCAAATGTGCCTGTACCGGTCTGGCTCCCGGAGAGGTCGAAATAAATATAACTCCCCCCTTCTTCCTGGATACCAATTTTCCAGGAAGTATCCGTATCAACCCACACAACCTGCAATTCAGCAAAACTGTATGTATCCACATCGCAGGTAATCAAAGGCGATTGCACTTTGCCCCACGTCTCTGCTCCTATTCTATCAATTTTTGCGTATGAGACCGTTGTACCAATACGCGTAATATATGCATTAAAACTACTATCATCACTTTCGTCCAACCAACCGTTCACATCATCAAAACCAGTAAAATATGCATTACTCGGTGTGGCGGTCGGTGTCGGCGTTGGTGTTGGCAGCCCGGTGCTGTCAGTAATACGCACATAATCCATCTCCATGAATGCACCTGTTCCACCTTCCAGTGTCAACACCACCGCCAGATTGCTTGCCCCGCTTAATCCAGTGATACTTGAATAATTAAAAGCAAATGTCCCGATACCGGTCATACTGCCGCTGATATCCCAAAAACGCCAGCTACCCTCAGTCTCCTGAATACCCAGTTTCCATGATGTACTTGATGAAATCCCACTCACATTGACCTCGACTGCAGGATAGCTCACAACGTTCACCGCCTGGCTTGGCGATAAAACGTTTCCCCAGGTTTCACCCGTTGCCAAGGTAATTTCTGCAAAAGAATCAGCTGCATAGGCAATCTCTGCATTGTGACTTGTATTATTGGTTTCATCTTCCCAACTAACTACTTGGTTTCCCGTTGTACCTACAAAATGGTCCTTCCACACATCACCTGTATCAGGAGTCTCAGTCGGTGTTGGTGTAAGCGTTGGTGCAGGCATGCCTTCATTGTGAATCCGAATTTGATCAATAACAACCACACCGCTTCCGCTTTCACTGATCAATTCCACACCCATATTTTTTACACCACTCCAGCCGCTGGCAGTCGGGATGTCATAGTAATATGTCCCCGGACTCGAGAGTGAAGAACTACAAATATATTCTTCCCAACCACTGGTCTGGCTGAAAACCGCAATTTTAACTGTTCCATTTGAAATGGAATCAATCGTCACTTCCAGTATTCTGTAATTGTCCACATTAATGTCCTGCGAAAAAGACAGAACCTTTCCCCAGGATTCGCCTGAAACTGTACTCACATTCGCCAAACCGGCTGTGGCAGAATATACGATTTGGGCATTCAGAACACTGTCGTCCGTCTCATCATACCAGCCTATAGGTTGCACACCTGATGTGCCTCCTGTGAAATCCTGATTCCAGTACATAGGACCGCTTTCCCACCAGTCAATTCTATCTCCCTCATAGGTGGAAGCTGCCACATCCGGATCACCATCGCCATCCAGATCAGCAGCTAAAACATCTAATATGCCGCCATAATTGTCATCAATGACATGCTGCGTGAAATTTTCAGAGCCATCATTTTCCCACCAGATAATATCATTTGCCACTTTCGCACACGCCAAAACATCTAAATCTGAATCACCATCCATGTCGACTGCCACCACTGCTTGCGCACCATCAAAGTTGCTGGTAATCACATGTTTGGTAAAACTCATAGATAGATTATTTTCATACCAGACAACTTGATCCAATCCTTCGGATGTGGCCAGGATATCCATATCATTATCTTGATCAAGATCCACGACTACAACATCCGTCGGATCAATAAAATTCGTGTCCACCACCCTTGGCGTATAGTTATCAATAGAAGCAAGGTATTCACCAATAATAATCTCTTCCACATCCACTGCGCCGGCAACCACGTCTATATCCCCATCATTATCCATATCCCCAGTATCAAAACAAAAAGGACGTCTATTCCCCAAGGGAATATTATCCCGAGTGAAATAACCCGTACCATTATTCACAAATATTTTAAGATCTGCCTCGTTCCATGCTTGATAAATCACATCCAAGTCACCATCTAGATCAATATCAGAAACGATAATATTTAGCACTGCACTTTCTATTATCGGGAATAAACGGAGCGTAAAATTTTCAGAGCCATCGTTTTCGAGCCAGTTTGAGCTGCCATACCCCCCAACTATCCTACGCCCTCCAACTACTATATCAATATCATTGTCACCATCCATATCGCCAACATCTATAGCATCACCAAGTCCTCCATGGTTCAAGGCCAGATGCATTGTAAAATTTCCAGCACCATCATTTTCCCACCAATAAACCGCACCTTCTACGATACTGATTATATCAATATCGCCATCACTATCCAAATCCACAGAACATATTTCAATCGGTCCATCCACATTGTTCTCAACCGTCCGTTTCTCAAATTCTATTACCACCGGCGGTGTTGCCATCACCGGCATGACCAGCACAACCGATAGTACTGATAAAACAACGAAACTTATGACAGCAGAAAAATATTTTTTTATGAATTTGTGCATGATTCCCCCGAAAATTATTTTATGATTTTTCTTACTATAAATTTAGAGTCGGATATTTATTTTATTATTAGTTTTTTATTTTATTTTTTGTTTGAAAGAATTATGTTTCGGAAAGGTTTATATTTCAAAAGACCGTAGGGGCACAGCGCGCTGTGCCCCTACGGTCTTTTCATACACCACGAATCCATCGGGCGGATACATGGATCCGCCCCTACGATTTACCATGCACCCCACGTGGTACATGGTTATTTTATTAACGCGACCTTCTTCTTCTGATCCAGCACTACCTTGCCGCTTGCATCTGTGATCACAATGCGACAGAAATAGATGCCCGGCGCCACATCAACCGCATTCCAGGCTGTGCTCAAAGTCTGACCCGTACCGCCGTTCACGTGCTCGGTGATATTGGCCACGCGCTCACCTGTGAGCTTGTAGATATCAATGACAACTTTGCCTGCACCGCTGATGGTATAGGCAAAGTTCACCTTACCGCGGGCCGGATTCGGATATGGCAACACCGCACCCTTTGATACATAAGAAGTCGGGGTCAGTGTTACGGTTGCAGTATCCAACTGGGTGGTACTCTGAGATATGGCTGTAGGGGTTGGCGTCGCGGTTGGCGTTAAAGTCAATAGAGCTGTGGGCAGGACATACCCGGATATCAAAATAGTATCCACCACTACTGATGCATTGACACCTTCAATCACAATCTCTACACCGGCTTGTGATTGAATGCCATTCCAACCCGTCAGTTCACGGATATCATAATGATAGATCCCCGGACTTTCGATCCAGAATGCCAGATGCTCTTCCCAGGGTTGCCGGAATACACCAACACGCAATCTACCAGCATTGATTTGTGGTACGCTGACCTGTAAATATGGATATAGATCTACATTGATTTCCCGATGCCAGGATACGACTTTTCCCCATGATTCTCCTGTTTTCACTGAAATCACCGCCAAACCATCGGTTTCGGAATAGACAAATTCAGTATGGTGATTGGCATCCTCACTTTCATCGCACCATTCAGGTGGTTGGCTTCCAGGAATAGATGGCGGATCATCATCAGAATATAAAAATTCTTCATGCCATAATTGCACAGGCACACCCGTAGGTGTAACGGTAGCGGTTTGTGTGATCGTCACTGTTTGCGTAATGGTAGGTGTCAGCGTCACCGTTGCAGTATTGGACAGGGTCGGTGTTATCGTTGCCGAAGCTGTAATGGTGGTGGTGGGTGCAATGCGAATGCCAATCTGCCATTCAAGGTAAACAACTGCACTCTCCATAATGGAAGGAAAAAGCACTATCAATCCGATGATGAACAGGAATAATTTTTTCCTTATCATTTTCGCCTCACTATTTCATAACCGCTTTTAATCAATACTCGCGCCAATAACAATATTAAAAAATTGTTGTGTATACGTAGTATCCTCAATGGGTGTTTTGACCATAAACCGCAAACTACGGATATCCTGGTTGGGAATAGCCAAAACATGATAGCCCTTAAACGTTTCATAATCATCGGGATCAGACAACGCATTATCACGCGCCAGCTGATCAGTTGTGGCCGTAATCGCCACCGGCCCCAAGACGTCGTTATCCCCGAAATCTTCTGCAACCAAATCACGGGAATAGCCCGGCGCGTCCATTGTCGTGACCGGATATGTAAAAATCCCAGCAATAACACATCGATTCAATCCGACATCATTAATCGATGTCCCCAGCTCCCACCCGCCTGAAATACTGGCAGATACGGAAAAATCAACATCCGCATATCCGGCATTCCTTATCGTACAGCGAGGATTACCGCCCGGTTGATTTGAAAAAACCGTCTCATTTAACCCGACTGCCCCAAAATGCATGGACTCAGTTACTGCTTCCAAATCAATTGGATCCATCGCAACGCTGACAACAATAGGATAATCAATTGTTGTCGTTGCTGCATCAGAAATTGTATAGATCTGCGCAAACATCAACATCATGATCATTGTCAGGCTATACCATTTCATCCACTGGCCTCCCTTGATCTCAATCAACCACAGCACCAATTGTTATGACCAGCATTTGATCCTCAACCGGCCCCATCCACCCATATGGCATCCGGAACAAGAAACGAAGACTCCGGATGGCATAATCCGGCCAAGGTGTCACATTGTATCCCTTAACATATTCCTCATCATCCGGATCCGGAGCGCTATTGTCCCGTGCAAGAACATCCGTCGTAGCCGTCTTTCCCATCGGGCCAATCACATCATTGTCAGCAAAATCCAGCAGATTAAGATCACGTGCATAGACCCCACTTGGATCATCAGCCAAGGTTAAAGGTTGTGTGAAAATAGCTGCAACAACGCATTGGTCCAGGCCAACATCATCGAGCGTCGTTCCCATAATCCATCCAGAACCTCCCAATATGCTTTCCATATTCGCATGAACCGTAAAATGAACTGTGGCATATCCCCGACTCTCAATGGTGCAACGCGGGTGTCCCTGTACTTGATTGGAAAAAACATCCATAGCGGGCCCTGCCCGATGAAACGCCACCGGATCTATAAACGCCACGAGGTCAATCGGATCTGCAGACACACTGAAAACAATCGGATAGCCTTCAAAAGAACCATTTTTCAAAATTTCCGCCGCAGTGCATAGTCCCGCATTCCCCATGAGCAAGACCACGATTCCCATGACAACGGATATTTTCTGCGTCATAACAAACCCTCTTTATTAAAAATGACTTCTATACATTTGATGACATTTCAATCAATTTTATTTCATTTTTTTTTTAATCCTATACCACGATGAATACAGAAAAAATTGCAGGGGCGTATTGTCATACGCCCCTGCAATCTTGTCGTGCACCATACAAAGTTCGTAGGGAATGGTCGCGACCATTCCCTACTTAATTAACGCCACCTTCTTCTTCTGATTCAAGATCACTTTCCCGCTTGCATCCGTAATCACAATCCGGCAGAAATAAATACCCGGTGCCACATTGACGGCGTTCCAGGCCGTGCTCAACGTCTGACCCGTGCCGCCATTAACATGCTCGGTAATATTGGCCACGCGCTCACCGGTCAGCTTGTAGATGTCAATGACCACTTTGCCTGCACCGCTGATGGTATAGGCGAAGTTCACCTTACCGCGCGCGGGATTCGGGTATGGCAGGACTTTATTAGCAGCAAGATAAGGCGTCGGGGTTACAGTAGGCGTAAATGTCGGTGTTGTAGTATTAACTACCTGTGTACTCTGTGATTGTGGTGTTTTTGTACTAGTTGGTGTCGGGGTCGGGGTTGGCGTTTGGGTCCGACATACATATGCTCCATTAAACGACGCACCATGAACACTCCCTTCACGACAGATACGCACCCAATCAGAATGAACGCTCTCTCCCGGATCGCCTTCAACCACTATCTGAACTCTAAAACTTTTTGTTCCACTCCAACCCATCTCGGTAGCATAATCAAAACTTAAAGTCCCAGAATTATTTGTGCTGGTATTCATATCTTTATATTGCCAAGCCCCCCCCTCTTCTTGTACGCCTATCTTCCAGGTCGCGCTAGCAGAGACATAGTAAATATTGATTTCAAGCGTATTGAAAGTACTGGTATCACAAGTGATAACAGCAGATAAAACCTTACCCCAAACATCTTCAGCGGTGCGGTCCACATACGCAAGGGTTGCTGAAGGATGATAGTTAAGAATCTCAGCATTAAAATTCGAATCATCAGTTTCATCCAACCAGCCGCTAGGTTGTTGATCATCCGGACCATCAAATTCTTCAATCCAGGCATTCGCAGGTGTAGGCGTCGGAGTCGCTGTATAAGTATTTGATGGGGTCGGTGTATTGGTTGGGGTGGGGGTATTCGTAGAGACCGCGCCTGTTTGGCTTAAGCGAATATAATCCAGCAACATCGCTTTACCACTTGCACCTTCCAGAACTATCTGAATTTGGAAGGTATGGCTACCACTCCAACCGGTTGCTGTTTTATAATCAAAAATAAAGATACCGGTATCAGCACTGCTGCTATTAAGATTCCAATAATTCCATGAACCCTCAGCTTCTTGAATCCCTACCTTCCAAGTTGCATCAACATCAATACTTTCCACTTCTAATTCAAGCATAGGATAAGTATCTACATTACCAGTAAAACTTGTGGTAAGCACTTTCCCCCAACTACTATCCGCCGTCCTGACTATCTGGGCGTGCGAATAATTTGTTGCATAGTTAATTTCTGCATTAAAGTTGCCATTTTGTGTCTCATCCAACCAATTTGTAACTTGCTGACCAGCATTGCCTATAAAATGATCAAACCCCAAATAATCCGGAACGGGTGTCGCAGATGGAGTTGGCGTGGCGGTATAATATGCACTTCGTACCCGTAGTTGATTCACTTCAACACTCGTGCCGGCAGCACCTTCAATGACGATCTCAACTGCCAATTGTTTTTCGCCAGTCAAACCGGTAATACTCTGGTAATCAAAAGAAAATATGCCGGTAGCACCACTGGTGGTGCTAATGTCCCAATGACGATAGGGCGAGTCTAATTCTTGGATCCCGAGTTTCCAACCAGTCGATGCTGAAACACTGGCAACATCAATCTCGATGGTATCGTAATACTGTGTGTCGCATTGAAATAATGGCGACAGTACTTTTCCCCAGGTACTATCTGCAGTTCGTTTAATCATTGCTTTCGATGGATTCTCAGAATAATAAATATTTGCATTATGAGCTGCATTTACTTTTTCATCTTGCCAACCTGAAGGCATTTCTCCTGTACTGCCATTAAAGTCATCCTGAATAAAAACAACCCTATGATCCCACCAGGAAACATCCCTATCATTCCAGGCACAAGCGTAGATATCCGGTGCCCAATCATTATTAATATCAGCTACACCAATTGCATAAGCATTCTCAAAATCTGTGTAGATATCATGCTTGGTAAAACTCTGCGAACCATTATTCTCAAACCAGGCTACTGTATTTTGTGCACTGGCAACTGCAGCCGTATCTAAATCACCATCTTTATCAATATCAGCTACCCATACTCCATGCCCGCTAAAGCTACCTATATAAATTATTTGCTGGGTAAAATTTTCCGAACCATCATTTTCATACCAATAGTTCGGCATAACCAGATCAACATCACCATCTTGATCTAAGTCGGCAGCTTTCAAGGCTTCGCAAGGATACGCGATATCTGCAATAAAATGCTTGGTGAAATTTTCCGAACCATCATTTTCATACCACATAAAATCACGCGGTTGATAAGCGTACGCTGCAATATCAATATCCCCATCATCATCTAAATCAACTGGTATAGCCGTCGTAGGATCTGCAATAGATTCGATAATATGTTTAGTGAAATTTTCCGAACCATCATTTTCATACCAAGCAATTTGATTCGTACCAGCTTTCGCAGTGGCAATTAAATCCATGTCGCCATCATCATCAACATCTTCGCCATGTACGTCATTTGCATTAAAATTTGTATCAATATTGTGCACAGTAAATGAACCGCTGCCATTATTCTCGCACCAGCGAAGTTTCTGCTCTGCAGTAAAAATATCCAAATCTCCATCTGAATCCATGTCACCCACGTCAACCGCGTATCCGGAAGTCACTGTGGCAATTACATGCTTTGTAAATTCCTGTGAACCATTGTTTTCCCACCAAGCAATATGCTCATCACCAAATTGATACATTGCATTGACCGCCACAAAGTCCATATCACCATCATTATCCATATCTCCATGTATAACATCATTGTTTAGAATCATGCTTCCAGGAAGTTTATTTTTTTCAAAATGTATTTTCCCATCAGGATATTGAACTGGAGTCGGGGTTAGAATCGGTGTTGGCGTTAGTGTTGGGGTTCGTGTAATCGTGGGTGTTGGGGTTGGGGTATCCGTTGCTACGGCTACAGCCTGATACGGACAAATTAACAGAATACCCAATAAAAAAAGCATTATATGGTTATTTGAATAAATACCTGTTAAAACTGATTTTTCCACGCTTTTTATCATAATCCCCCCCATTAAACACTTTTTCTACCAAAAATTAGAGTCATCAAAACATTATAATATTAGTTTTTTTATTTTTTTTTAAGAATTAGATTTCGGAAAGGTTTATATTTCGAAAGACCGTAGGGGCACAGCATCCTGCATACGCCGGACAAGCTGCTGTGCCCCTATCTATGGGTAATGTCAACCCCCAATATATTTAAGTCATGCAGTGGAGG
>JAIORK010000054.1 GCA_021108215.1 bacterium
GATACGCTGCTCAAAAAGCCACGGAAGGACTTGGTGACATTAGTCACGTTAGTAAATGAGCGCGCCGGTTTGTGAAAAAAAACGGGGCAACAGCTAAGAGCAGCTTTATTTATAGCGAAGCATGGAAAAACAATGTAAAACAGTATAGAGCAGCAGGCATGAATTTGTCCTGATTTTTGATACGTTTGTACAACTGATAAGGAGAAGGTGATTGGATATGATTACAACCAAGGGTGCTGCCTGGCATTCGCATTATGCCTATTTTCTTGAAAAATTCGGCCCGGAGAAAATGGATGAGGTCAAGGCCCGGATGGTTCCGGGAAATATTGAACTGCTTTTTGGTAAACCGATTGTGGCGATCTCGCGTGTTTCTTTGGATGCTGTCATGGATTTTCTTGTTTCCGCCGACAAGCTGCTGGGTACCGGAGATAAAACCTTGATTCGCGAAAGTTTGCGCAAAAAAGCCCGTACGGAAATTAAGGGAATTTATAAAGTTTTTGTTTCCATTCTTGCGCCGGAAACGATTATCCGACGGGCCGCTAATGTTTGGAAGCATATTTATCAGCAGGGCGAGGTGGCGGCAACTAAAAAAACGGACAAAATTATTGAAATGAAAATCACGGAATTTGCCGAAATGCCTTTGGAACATGATTTCTCAGTTGTGGTGTATATTGAGGAATTATTGAGGATGTGCAATTGTAAAAATCCCCGCAGCCGGATCATAAAAAGTTATTCGCGCGGGGATGATCAGTGTTTGTTTGAATTTGAATGGGATTGAGTCAATATGTAAAGGAATTCCCGTGCTTTAGCGCGGGGATACCTCGCCCCCTCTCCCTGCTAGGGAGAGGGATTCAGGGTGAGGGTTACATAAAAACCTCGCACTTGAGTGCGGGGATGATTTATTGCAAAAAAGGCACTGGTTCGCCCAAGCTGTGGAGCCGGAGCACATGACATTTACCTGGACGTGCCTACTTTGAATGGGTACAATTTTTAGGGTGTTTCAAAGCATATCCACGCATCAAGAGACAAAAATGACCGGGTTGTTTTTGCAGACATGATACCGGGGTCTTGAAGGAGAGAATCATGCCAAATGTTAAAAGAGGTTTGTTTCGGATTTATATCACACTGGCAAGCGCGGTCAGCATCATCACCGTTATCATTGCGGTCAATACAGTAATGCATATAAATAAAACCGCGAGTATTCAAATTGGGTTTTTTCAGGCAGAGGTTGCCGGTGTTGCGCTGGTGGTCTTGCTCGGGGTGTGGGTGTTGCCTCTGGCGGGTTACCATGTTATTCGCTGGATTATTCGGGGCTTTCGCTCGCGGTGACCGAATCACCGGATACCGCGTCGCACAAGCTGAACAAAATCGCTTCTGTGATGACGCATTATGCCGGAAGGAAAATCAGTTGTTTCCAGTTATGGAAAAGCACGGAATTACCGCACCGCCGCAGGTGATGTGGGGTGTGCAGGATGAGATCCGGGAGTGGATCAAAGCAACCCGGAACGCGCTGGATAAAAATAACCGCAAGCTGTTAGTCGAAAAGCCGGCGCCATGAACCATGCCATTTCGGAAATGTTTTTTAAAGAGGAAAAAATTTGTTTCCTATGGTTTTGCTTTGAGGCAAGAGAAGGAGTCGAGGATGAAACACGCAGGCTTGATTATTGTTTTAGGTATGTTTGTCTGCTGCGGGGTGGTTGCGTGCACACCGCAATCGGATGGCGGAATTGAGACGGAAAAAGTATTCCTGCCTCCGGAGGACCTGATCATCGCCAATGTTCAGGAGACAGACGTGAGTTTGGCATTTGAGTTGACAGCAGTGAAATCACAGATGAAAAGTGAGACCGAGCTGTATGGCGAATGGGAATTAACAGGAACACTATTTAGAATTTTTGAAGGAAAGATGCAACCCGGTGAAAGTTTTACCTGTTATCAAATATTTGAAAGAGGAATTCCGGCACCGGAGATAGGTGACCGGTTTATCGGGAGCTTCAAGCAGACCGAGGAAGGCAAGTATGTTGTTTTGGATAACGGATACCTTTTCCCCTATCATCCCGATATGCTGGGGATGTTTGAAAAAGGGGCAAAGGCAAAGCAGTCCACGAATAAGCATGAATAAAAATAGTCTGTAGGAGCGCGACTTGTCCGGCGAATGCCGGATGCCGGATCATCGCGCCCGAAAACCAATGGTACAATTAAGCGAACCGGCGCCAAAGGTGTGATTCTTATGATCCGGGATCAGAATCCGAAGCAATGGCAAGTTGAGATTCGGTAGGAGTAGTAGATGAATTCAAGTATCTGAAATGAGTTTGAAATAAATTGGAAATGAACGAGAAATGAAGTTTGAAAAAACAATTTAAAACACAACAAAATACCTAATTTTAAATGATATTAAAATACTTGACACGGAAATGAAACGTGATATTATATGGATATGATTAAATATATACTACCGGAAAATTGGATACGGTACGACAAATCTAAAATTGTTGATCAGCTTATCGGAGCCAAGGCTGCGCTGATATCACTTACCTCAATCCCATATCAAAAAAGATGGGCTGATGAATTGCAAATTTTGCAACTTAAACGTGAAATTGCGGGCACATCGAAAATTGAAGGTGCTGATTTCACTGAGGGAGAATTTGAGGATGCATTCAAGGAAAGCTTTGAACAACTTCACACTCGGTCACAGAAACAAGCAGCAGCAACAGTTAAGGCCTATAGATGGATCGCTCAAATCGAGAATGAAAAACCCATTACAGAAGAGTTGGTTTTTCACATCCACAGGCTCATTATCAAGGATGCAGATGATGACCATTGTCCGCCTGGTGTAATCCGAGGAAAAGACCAGAATGTATTATTTGGAATACCACGGCATCGAGGCTGTGAAGGTGGCCCCATATGTAGCGAGGCTTTTTCTTCATTATGTCGTGCTATAAATAAAGAAATTTCAGAGCATGATCCACTGATACAAGCGTTGGCTACTCATTATCATTTTGCAGCAATGCACCCTTTCCTTGATGGTAATGGGCGTACAGCAAGGGCTTTAGAAGCATTAATGTTGCAAAGGGTTGGATTAAAGGACTCTCTTTTTATTGCGATGTCAAATTATTATTATGAGGAGAAAAATGAATATCTGAAATCATTAGCAGATGTTCGAGCAAATAATCATGATCTAACATCTTTTTTGCTATTTGGCCTAAAAGGAATTGAGCTTCAGTGCCGGAGGTTATTTGAAGAAATAAGAAAAAATATTTCAAAGGTTCTTTTTAAAAATGTTATGTATGATTTGTTTAAACGCCTTCAGACAAAAAGGCGAAGGGTTATTGCTGAACGACAAGTTGAGATTTTAAAAATTTTATTGGAGAACGGACAAACGTTAGATGAACTCAATAAAAAAGTTAGTTTAATTTATAAGGAACTTGAGAATCCGCATAAGGCGTTCATTAGGGATATAAATCATTTAATCAGCTTGGGAGCGATTGGATTTACGAAAGAAAAGAATGATATATATAATATTTTTGTTAAATTGGAATGGGCAAAAGAGATAACAGAATCAGAGTTTTTTGAAAAAATTAAGGAAATGCCCAAGGCAAAAACTCATGGATTTCTTTAAAAAAAGCGCCAAGTTACTGGAATAACTTGGCGCTTTCCCCAAGTGGTAGCCTTGGGGCTTGGGAACTACATCCCGTATGCTTTTATAATAAAGCCTCTACCAGCAGTTTTCAAGTTTAAAATCTGCTCCAGTTGGAGGTGATTACATGAACAAGAAACAAACGTCAAAGCCCGTGGCTTCAAAGGCTTCGAAGGAATTGAACAATCCACAATCTTCGAAGCGGGTAAAATCTGTTGCCGCAAGTGCTTTATCACAGACAAGGAAAGGTAAGAAGTAGAAAATTAGGGGCGCAACTTGCTTGCGCCCCTAATCAAATAATTGGTTATCCCCTCTCAACCCATTTTTCTTTATCCAAAAAAGTCTTTAAATCAAATCCTTTGTTATCCAGTTCTAATTGCTTGGTGAATTTTTTCATGAGTTTATCAGGTGTAAATTCTAGACCGATGGACAGTTTGAGAATATTCTTGAGGGCAAGATTCCTACCTCCGGTCTCGAGATCAGCAATAAATGAACGATTGACACCAGAGCGTTCGGCTAATTGTTCTTGTGTTAAATTCTGCTTACGGCGGAGCGTTTGGATTGTTTTCCCGAAGCTGGTCTGAATAATATTTTTCTCTTTTGATTTTAGTGGCATATACAGAATATAGTGTCGTGTAGAAAATAAGTAAATGGCAAGTATAGTACAAATAGTATTGACGGCACTCCTGGACTTGAGCTAAAATACGGCAAGTTAGTAACATGGGGGGGCTATATGCTGAAAATACTTATTATTGACGATCAACTATTTTTGCTTGATGTCCTTAGGATGGCTCTGGAAGGAAATTATTATGTTAAAACCGCCAGAAACGGACTGGAAGCGATTGAGCTTATGGATCGCTGGAAAGTTGATTTGATAATCACGGATCATTCCATGCCGGGTATGACCGGACTTGAAGTTATTAAAGCGGTACGAGCCATGAAATCTCCACCCAAAGTGATTTTCTATACTGCCTGCTTAAATAAGAACCTGGAAGGGGAAGCCAGGAAGGCTGGAGCGATTGAGGTCATGGATAAGCCCTTTGATTTACATGAATTAAAAGAAAAGATAAAAATTGCATTGGGTCAAGAGGCATGCTAGCCAAAGATAAAAAAAATTTAAAATAGTTTCTCCGTGTGCTTCGCGTCTCCGTGGTGAAAAAATCGGCCCAATCCCCCCGGCCCCCTTTGTAAAAGGAAGAAAAAAACCGAAAAAATAAAAATCCCTGCATGGATTTTCAGAAAAGTAAGTCTAATGATTCGTATTGACAGAACTTGTCTGGACATCCAAAATAGGGAGGCTGAAAAATGAAAGAAGAAGGAAAAATTACCATGAGTGAATTTAAGACGGTTGTAGAGCGATTTGAGGATAACCAGAAAAAAATGATTGAGGTCATGAACCATCGTTTTGACCAGCAAGATATACGCATCGGTCGAATGGAACAACGGATGGGCGGCGTGGAACAACGGATGGGCGGCGTGGAACAACGGATGGGCGGCGTGGAACAACAGATGGGCGGCGTGGAACAACAGATGGGTGGCATGGAAGGACGGATGGGTAGAATAGAAAAACAACATGTAACCATGATGGAACAAATTGCCCTGCTGCATGAGGGGCAGACCGAAATTAAGTCGGAGTTGCGCAGCCGTGTCACCAATGCTGATTTTGAAAAACTGGAAATGCGGGTGGTTCGCTTGGAGAATAGAGTCGCATGACAGAATCAGCTGAATAGTTTTAATTCGGAATAAATCCAGAAACTTAAATAGACAGACCTACCGCCAGGTGGGAACAAGATTGTCATAATAACTCTTGGTCAGGTTTTTCAGATTGCTTCCGTCAATATCCATAATAAAAATATTCCAGGCATTTTCCCAGGAGGCGATAAAGGCAACCTGTGTGCCGTCAGGTGAAAACGCCGGGTCATCTTTATCCAGCGAATTTTTTGTGATGCGATAATAATGGTCCCGGTCTATTTCATAAATATAGAGCTGGCGGATTTTGGAATCCAGGACATTGGAGGTGAAAACCATTTGGTTGCTTACCGGCGAATAGACCGGATCGCCGCGGAAACTCAACTCATCGGACTTGATCAGCAAAGATGATTTTTTAGTCTCCAACTCCAACATGAATATCTCACTGCGGTCGTTGATGCTGGTCTCATAGGCAACATATTTATCCGATGACGAGAAACTGTATCCATGATTGTGACCCGAGGTGTTGGTTAGAAGTTTACGATTGTTGCCGTCTGCATCCATGATCCCGATCTCAGAGGAGCCTTCCCGGTGAATGGTGAATAATATTTGTCGGTCATTGTTGCTCCAAATGGGATTGGTAATATCTTCTTTGGCGTCTGTGATCTGGCGGATGGCCCGGGTTTCCAAATTTTGGATGTAAATTTGATAGGCGGAACTATTTCGGGTGGAACAAAAGGCGATCCGGCTGCCGTCATGTGACAAATGCGGATCACGATCAAAGGCCATTACATTGGTCAGGCGCTCAATGTTTTTTCCATCCGAGTCCATCATATAGATTTGCAGGTAACGACCATTGGCCCGGTTGGAGGCAAAGGCGATTTTATGGAAGCCGCCTCCTGTGGGTGTGGGTGTCGGGACGGGGGTTACTGTCTGGGTCGGTGTGGGAGCTGGAAAAGAGGGCTTTTCCACCAAATAGAGTTTTTTCGGTGTGGGAACTGCTTTGGGTATCGTTGGGGTGATAAGTGCGCGTTTTTTCTCAGCTTGGATCTGGATGGGTTTGGCAATGGGATAGCAGGGGCCGAAGAAAAGCATGATAATCAGAATGAGCAGACAGAGAAATATCAGGGTTTGCAATAAAAATCCGTCGCTTTCCTGGAAATATTTGGTAATGGCTGAAAACATACTGTTGGCCGCCTGTTGATAGAGTGGGAATAAATAAGCTTATATATTATGCACGAATTTTAAGTTATGGCTACTAGGTTTGATATATAAAAGTAATTATATTTGCCCGAGTGTTTTTTAGGAAAAGTTCAATGGATTCATACGGGGACGGGTTTCGAAAGAAGGGAAAAATTGACCTCCCGGACGATTCAGTCGCAGGAGCCTGCGTTAATTTGGACAGCAGTGATTTTGAAATAATCATCTCGTGCTTTACATTTAAGACCCATTTGTGTATCTTCTATCGTGCTAGCGCTTCATCTAGGGGCATTAAGTATGGATATGCGTGGATTAATTATATATTATGCATATTAAGCCCGTGGATTTTTATCTTCAACTTGAATCCGGATACGGTTAGAAAGCAGGTTTTTTTTATGATTAGTACGAATAATGTCAGTCTGGCCTTTGGCGGCCAGAAACTTTTCAAGGATGTCTCAATTCAATTTACAGATGGAAATTGTTACGGACTCATTGGCGCCAACGGCAGTGGAAAATCGACGTTTTTGAAAATATTGTCCGGAGATATTGAGTCCGATGCCGGTCAGGTGGTGGTGGGAAAAGGGCAGCGGATTGCGATTCTGCGTCAGGATCAGTTTGCCTTTGATGCATATACGCCCTTAGAGACGGTGATCATGGGGCATAAGCAGCTCTATGCGGTGATGCAGGAGCGTGATGCGCTTTATGCCAAGCCGGAGATGAGCGAGGATGAAGGCATGCGGGTGGGTGAATTGGAAGGTGAGTTTGCCGAGATGGGCGGCTATGATGCCGACTCAGAGGCGGCCTCTTTACTGGATCGGGTGGGTGTGGGCGAGGCGCTGATCAACCAGTCAATGAAGACCATTGAGGCAGGAAAAAAAATCCGGGTGTTGTTGGCTCAGGCATTGTTCGGTAATCCGGATGTCTTATTGCTCGATGAACCGACCAATCATTTGGATTTGAAAACGATTACGTGGCTGGAAGGATTTTTATACAACTTTAAAAATACAGTGATTGTGGTCTCGCATGATCGCCATTTTCTCAACAAAGTCTGTACCCACATTGCGGATTTGGATTACAACCGGATTCAGCTGTATGTAGGGAATTATGATTTTTGGTACCAGGCCAGTCAACTTGTCATGCAACAGAAAAAAGATGCAGCCAAGCGCCAATTGGATAAAATTGAGGAGCTCAAGGTTTTTGTACAGCGTTTCAGTGCTAATGCTTCAAAATCAAAACAAGCCAGCGCACGAAAAAAGTTGATCGAAAAACTGACGCCGGACCAACTCCCGGCCTCATCACGGCGGACGCCCTTTATTCATTTTAAGCCGTTACGCGCTTGCGGTGACCGTATCCTGGAAATAGAAAACATGGGAAAAACCGTTGAAGGTGTCCAGCTTTTGAACAAGATTAATTTAACCGTACGCCGGAAGGATAAAATTGCGCTGGTGGGCAGCAACAATGTAGCCAAGTCAACACTGCTCAAAATACTCTCCGGCGAATTAACACCGGATACAGGAACGTATAAATGGGGGCAGACCATCACCATGATCGACGGACCCAAGGATAATGCCCGGTATTTTCAATCGGATGTATCGGTGATCGACTGGCTGCGCCAATTTACCCAGAGTGATGACGAGAATTATATTCGCGGATTTCTGGGGCGGATGCTTTTTTCGGGTGATGAAATCCAGAAAAAAATACAGGTTCTTTCCGGTGGTGAAAAGGCACGCTGCATGCTCTCGCGTATGATGCTGGCAGAGTCCAATGTACTGATATTTGATGAACCGACCAATCACCTGGATCTGGAAACCATTTCATCGCTTAATGAAGCGGTGATGAAGTTTTCCGAAGTTGTGCTGTTTACTTCGCACGATCATCAATTTGTCAACACGGTCGCCAACCGGATTATCGAGATCACACCCGGCGGATTGATTGATCAGACCTGTACTTTTGATGAGTATATGGAAAATTCCAAAGTCGCCCAAATGCGTGACGAATTGTACCACCAGCATCAGGATTTGGATTTGTAATAAAATAAATCGTCCCCGCGCTGACCCGGCACCCGGCATTCGCCGGGCAAGTGCGCCGGACAAGTTACGCCGGGCAGGCTGCCCATCGTGTTCGCGCTGGCACGATAAATCCCGGAGTTTCATCCGTTAGTTCAAGGAAATATGTCAGCGAACTGCGGGGATGACAAACGAAAAAATCTTTAACGAACACATTGCGTTTCATGTGTTTTTTGAACTTGATGCCCTTCCGATGAAATTAATTTACAGAACCGGGAATCCATCCGATAATACACACTATTATAGAGATGAAAAGTGAGGGATAGGGTATGAAAAAAATAATAGGGTGTATGACGGTTTTAATGCTGGTAGGTATGGCGTTTACCGGTTTTGCAGCGGAAAAGGGTCTTGAGGAATTAAAAAAAGCCGTACAAACTGATCCTGAAAATGCAATCACCCAGTATGAGCTGGGCAAAGCGTACGGCAAAGCCAACCGCATGGGCGATGCGCTTAAAGCGCTGAATAAGGCCGTAAAGCTAAAGCCTAAGTATAGCAAAGCTTATTATACCCGCGGTGTGGTACTCAAGGCTTTGCATAAACCGGAGCAGGCGGTGGAAAGTTTTCAAAAAGCGATTGAGCACAACCCCAAATATGCCAAAGCCCATTACGGGTTGGGCATGATGTACTACAGCCAGGGAAAGTACAAAGATGCAGCACCGGCGTTTAAAAAGGCGGCAAATAATAAAAGAGGGTACAAAGATGCCTGGTACTACCTGGGATTATCCTATTTTTTGTCTGCGGATTTTAAAAAAGCGATTCAAGCCTATCATTTGGCTATTAAGGCCGGAAAAAAAGATGATCAGGTTTATTACAATCTGGGCGTGGCTTACAGCCGGCAAGGAAAATACAAGAGTGCCACCACCCAGTTGCAGCAGGCAGTTAAAGTGAAAAAAGATGATCCGGCCATTTGGAACCAGCTGGGTTTGATGTATTACAATCGCAAGCACTTTAAAAGTGCACGGCAGGCTTTTGAAAAAGCGGTGGCGCTGGATGAAAATTATGGTGAAGCGATCTATGGACTGGGGCGCTGTCTGCTCAAACACGGAAAAAAGGACGCAGCTCAGATTCAGGCGGAAAAATTAAAGGGAATTGATGCCGCCTTGTCTGCGGAGCTGATACAGATGATCGGTCCGTTGGCACCCGAAGCGGCAGCGGTTGCAGCACCGGTTAAAAAGAAGTTGAGCAAGAAAAGCAAATCAAAAAAAAGGACTCCGAAAAAGAAAAAATAAAAAAAGCTGTATCCATTCATTGATATCCGAGTCATGCGAAAAGCATATTTATTTCAAAGTAAGCGCGCTGGATTATTTTGAAAAATTTTAGAGGGATGTTGCAGCACTTTTGGCAGAAGGCCGTTTTTTTTATAGTACAGGAAGATCAGTGTGGCATAATAGCTGCGGCTGCCGAAGGCGGTCCAAGGAGAGGGCATATCATGGAAAAATTAATGGCATTTCGCAAGCTGGGTTTAAGCGAAGAGACGCTGGAAGTATTGGAGAAAAAAGGGTTTGAAGAACCCACGCCGATTCAGAGTGCGGCCATTCCGGTTTTGCTGACAACGTCGTTGGATGTCATCGGCCAGGCGCAGACCGGAACCGGCAAAACCGCGGCTTTTGCCTTGCCGATTATTGAAAAAATTGACGAGGACAACAAACAAGTCCAGGCTCTAATTCTGGCGCCGACCCGCGAACTGGCAGTCCAGGTCTCGGACGAATGCAATTCCCTAAAAGGCAGCCACAGGTTGAAAATTATTCCGGTCTACGGCGGGCAAGCGATTCAGGAGCAGATTCGTCATTTGAAAAAAGGTGTGCAGATTGTGGTGGGGACACCGGGTCGTATTTTGGATCATTTAAGGCGTCGGACGCTCAAGCTCAAAAGTCTTTCGTTTATTGTGCTGGATGAAGCGGACGAAATGCTCAACATGGGTTTTATTGATGAAGTGGACGAGATCATGGCCCAGTGCAATGAAGACCGTCAGGTCGCACTTTTTTCCGCGACCATGCCGGAAAAAATAGAAAGCCTCGCCAAAAAATATATGAAAGAAACCCGGCGGGTTTCAGTTAAAAAACAAGAGGCGACAGCCAATTTAACGGATCAGATTTATTTTGAGGTTCGGCATCAGGATAAATTTGAGGCACTCTGCCGTATTATTGATGTGGAGGATGTTTTTTACGGACTGGTTTTTTGTCGCACCAAAAATGATGTGGATGAAACAACACTCAAGCTTGGAGAACGAGGTTATGACGCGGCAGCCATTCATGGTGATATCACACAGAAACAGCGTGAGCAAGTATTGGCGAAATTCAAGAGCAAGATGGTCAATATTTTGGTGGCCACCGACGTGGCAGCCCGAGGTCTGGATATTTCAAATTTGACGCATGTGATCAATTTTGCTCTGCCGCATGATCCGGAAGCCTATGTACATCGTATTGGCAGGACAGGACGAGCAGGTCAGCGCGGTGTGGCGATCACCTTTATTACCCCGTCAGAATATCGCAAGCTCGTATTTATCCAACGTGTTACCAAATCCGATATCCGCAAGGAACAGATTCCTGAAGTGTCTGAGATTATCAAAATCAAGCACGCGCAAGTGGGTGAAGAAATTGAGGAAAGTATGGGGGAAGAAGGGTTAGAAGTGCATCAGCAAATGGCGCATTCTCTTATGTCAAAGCATTCACCGGAACAATTGGTGACAGCCTTGCTGCGCTTGATCATGCAGGACCGGATTGACGAGAGCCGGTATCAAAAAATCAGTGTCCTGTCTTCGCCCGATTCTCAAGGCAAGACCCGGTTGTTGATCGGCAAGGGTATGCGCGACGGATTTCGGCCCAAACAATTGGTGGACTTTATTAAAAAGCAGACCGGACTCAAGGACCATCTGATTGATGATGTGGCCGTGCAGGAAAATTTTTCGTTTATCACCGTACCTTTTCGGGATGCCGAGCGGATTGTGAAGCATTTTGAGAAAAGCACCCAAAAAGGCGGACGTCCGCTCGTCACCAAGGCGGAGAATAAGGGGAAATCATCACGATCAGCCGGCGGCTCAAAAAATTATGCCAAACCCAAGCGTTATGATAAATCTGAGCGTTATGCCAAGCCCAAACGCGACGATAAAGCCAAGCGCTATGATAAGCCCAAGCAAGATGACAGACCTAAGCATTACGCCAGGTCCAAACAAGCTGATAAACCCGGGCGCGATGATAAACCCTGGCAAGATACCTTTTCGAAAAAAGACAAAAATATAAAGACAGAAATAAAGCCCAAGAAGGATAAGAAACAAAAAAAAGACAAAAAAAATAAGAACAAAGGGAAAAGGAAAACAGAGAAAAAATATAAATAGAAAATTTGTGAGTTTACTCGTTTGATTTTATATTTCTTCGTGTTGATTCGTGGATAGTTGGTTTGGTTTTATTTCGGGTCTTCCACCAACTGTATCGATGAACCCAAGCCTGAAAGAATATCCGGCAGGCCTTGGGCCAGGATCGCAACCGTGGTACGCAGGGTCTTGGCCATCTCGCGCATCGCGTTTTTTTCCCAGAAGCGGGGTTTGGCAGCTTGCTGTTTGAAGTCACGCACCCAAAGCTGGATCAGGTCTCGGGGAACAAGCGTGAGGTCCTGGTAGAGATAGGGTTCAACAATATAACTTTCCGGGTCCAGTGGTTTGGTCGTTGAGATTAGATAGGGACCGCTATTGCGGGTTTTTTGGTCCGGGAGGGTTCGTAGAAAAGCCCGGGCTCGGGCATAATCATATTTTTTCAGTAATCGCTCCGGCAAAGGCGCCGGCCCCGGTGCGGTTAAAAGAGGAAGTAGTGTGATATTTAATTTTTCCGGGTGATCCCGGTAGCTGCTATCTTCTATGGCTTCAAGATCGAGATAGGTGCTTAGCGCAGCCAAATAACGTTCACGGCTCGACTCGGTCGGCTTGTCTCCAAAGAGTAAATAGCTGTATAATCCAAATCCTGATGGTTGGTCATGTCCCCGGAGTAAAAAGCAACGTGCTGTCTCGGGACAATCCGGCTTGGGAAGCAAGGTTCCGCAACCGGCCAGCAGGCTGAGACCCAGCAGAGTGAGCATGCATTTGCGTAAAAAATTCATGAAGACTGCCTTAATTTTCGGAAAGTTTTCCAAAGCCATTGGATACACAGAACCAGCAAAGTACATAAAAAGACAATCACTAGAGTTTCTTTGGTGCGCAGGGGATAATTAGGAAAGAGTAGATAGTAACCCAGCCAGACCAGCGCTGAAAGCAGCACGATGAGGGAAGATCGCAAAGACAAGGTTTTCATGCAAGACTCCTTGAAAAAGGGATGGTTTTTATTATAAAGATTACCTAGCAGGATACAAGCTCAAATTTTCGAAAAACACAAAGTAATCATTGATAGTACAGATAAAAAATCGGACGAATACGAATGGTTCGTGAAGGTGTTTTTATTATGTTGGCAAAAAGATGATGACATCTGTAAGCGTCGTTGCCGGTAAAAAGAATAGACAGTGCGCACACGCTTATTTATACTGTTGATCTACATTGATTCCATGTTTTTTCTTTGATTTATATCCCGCGAAACCAGGAGGCAGTATGAGCGGCATATTCGGTCTGGCATCCAGTGAAAATTGTGCAGAAAAATTGATGTACGGCATTGATTATCATTCTCATTTGGGGACGGAATTCGGCGGGATGGCATTGTTGGATCGTGAGTTCGTCCGGCGAATTCACAGCCTTGGGGCCGATCAGTTTAAATCGAAGTTTGCCGGGGAGCTCCAATATATGCCGGGGCATCTGGGTGTCGGCGTGATTAGCGACAATCAGGAACAACCGATGTATCTTAATTCGCGGTTGGGACCGTTTTGTCTGGTGACCAGCGGGATGATTACCAATGCCGATACGCTGGCTGCCAATTTGATGAGCCGGGGAATTTCTTTTAGTGAAATGGCGAATGGCAGCATCAACACAACCGAATTGGTGGCGAAATTAATCAGCCTGGGTAATACCATTGCCGGGGGGATTGAGGGGATGTTTAAAGACATCGAGGGGTCCTGTTCCTTGTTGCTTTTGCATCGCGACGGAATTTATGCAGCACGCGACCATAACGGGTATACACCATTGATTGTGGGGCGCAACGGGAAATCCTGGGCAGTTACCAGCGAGACAACCGCTTTTTATAATCTTGATTTTAAAATTGAAAAATACCTCGCGCCCGGCGAGATTGTGCTTATCAATCATGACACTGGCATGGTGCAAAAAAGTGCCGGCCAACCGGGGACAAGGATTTGTTCCTTTCTCTGGATTTATACCGGGTTTCCCGCTTCGGACTATGAGGGAATTAATGCCGAGATTGTGCGTGAAAATTGCGGGCGCTTTTTAGCCCAGCAAGATCAAGGACTCAAGGTTGATTTGGTTTCAGGTGTACCGGATTCCGGGGTGGCGCATGGTTTGGGATATGCCATTGAATCCAAAGTGCCTTTTCGCCGTCCGCTGGTCAAATATACACCCGGCTACGGGCGCAGTTATACCCCGCCGTCACAGGCAACCCGCGATCTGGTTGCCAAAATGAAATTGGTGGCCATTGCCGAAGTGATTAAAGGTAATCGGATTGTTCTGTGTGAAGATTCAATTGTTCGGGGTACACAGCTGAAAAATTTCACTGTAAAAAAATTATGGGACAATGGCGCCAAAGAAATTCATGTTCGGCCGGCGTGTCCGCCATTGATGTTTCCTTGCAAATTCAATCTCTCCACCCGCAGTCTTGATGAACTGGTCGCACGCCGGGCGATTTGTGATATGGAAGGCGCGGTGATTGAAGATGTTTCCGATTATTTGGATTCAAAAAATCCAAAATACCAAAAATTGATGGATTGGATCGCCAAGGACCTGGAAGTCACCAGTGTCAAATATCTTACCATTGATGATATGGTGGCGGCCATTGGTCTTCCACGGGAAAAGCTCTGCCTGTACTGTTGGAACGGGCAGTGCCCCAAAGATTCAGCATCAGGTTGACACTTCAAGAAAACCTTTGGTGGAAAATTTCGGTTCGCTGGTCAGATTGATGCCCAGGCGTCTGAAGCCGGCTTCATCACCCGGTGTCGGCATATGCGTCATATGTGCTTCACAGCCGCGTAATTCCTTCAGCTTTTCCAATGCAGTATGGGCCGCCGGATTGGTGGTGGCGCTGATGCTCAGGCTAATCAGGGTTTCGTCCAAATCAAGACTCATGGTTTTGGCATTGAAAACATCTTTTTTAAAGGTTGTGATCGATTCCACAATTGCCGGAGATAATAAATGGATGTTATCGGGGATACCGGCCAGCGCTTTTATGGCATTGAGGATCAGGCTTGAGGCGGCATGCAAAATGGGCGTGTTGCAGCCGGTAATAATTTTACCGTCCTTAAGTTCGATGGCTGTTCCGCAAAAAATGCCGTCATGTCCCTTGTTATCAGTCTGGGCGGACTTCGCCGCCTGCCGGGCCGGGAGCAGTACTTTGCGGTCTTCGGGTTTAGCACCCACTTCTTCCATAATAAGCTCGGCACGTTCCACGGTTTCGTGGTTGACCAATCCAATGGTGTATTCGCAGGCATAACGGAAATAACGGCGGATGATTTCTTGTTTGGAAGCTTCCTTCACCGCATTGTCATCAATAATGCCGAATCCGGCCCGGTTCACGCCCATATCGGTCGGAGATTTATAGACAGCGGCTTTCCCGGTAATTCGTTCGAGAATGCGCCGCACCACCGGAAAGACTTCAACATCGCGATTATAATTGACCGATGTTTTTTGATAGGCCTCAAGATGAAAGGGATCAATCATATTAAAGTCTTTAATATCTGCGGTTGCGGCTTCATAAGCCACGTTGACAGGATGTTTAAGCGGAATATTCCAAATTGGAAAAGTTTCGAACTTGGCATAACCGGACGGAAGATTATTTTTGTAATCATGGTAAAGCTGGGAAAGACAGGTAGCCAATTTTCCGCTTCCCGGGCCGGGGCCGGTGACAATCACCAATTGTTTTTTTATTTTAATATAGTCGTTGGCCCCATAACCTTCATCACTCACAATCCTGTCGACTTCCGTAGGATAGCCTTTGGTAAATCGATGGGTATAAACTTTTATTCCCTGACGTTCCAGTTTGTTCTTAAAGATATTGGCAGCCGGTTGATTATCGTACCGTGTGATGACGACCGCAGGGGGTTGCAGACTCCATTCCTGCAGGTCCCCGATGAGTTTCATTGCATCCACATCATAGGTGATTCCAAAATCGGCACGGACTTTTCGGCGTTCTATATCACCGGCATAAATGCAGAGAATGATTTCAGCTTCCCGGCTAAGCCGCTGCAAAAGACGTATTTTGACATTTGGGTCAAATCCGGGGAGGACTCGGGAGGCGTGATAGTCAAACAGCAACTTGCCGCCAAACTCAAGATAGAGTCTTCCGGATATTTGCTTGACCCTTTCCCGAATGGCCGCGCTCTGTTCTTCCAGGTATTTCTCATTATCGAAGCCCACTTGTAACATAGTCCCTCCAGGAGTCAATGATTTGCCAGAATTGAAAATCATTATAGCAGATTGGAAAAATAGTAAAGATAGAATAAAAAAACAGATAAGAATATTTACGCTGCATGATTGTTGCCGGAGTTGTTGAGTTTCCTGGTAGGCCTCAGTCAACATGCGCTCATGATGGATGAATTTTAATGTTCAGGGGTTTATTTTTTAAGTATTGGAAAACGAAAAAAATCTGAAAATGCTGGGGATACTGCTTGTCGGAAGGAAATCAGCTAATCAAAATTCTATTCCAATGCTTAAAAAATAAATCCCTGAACAAACTACTGAAAAAAGCAGGAAGGGTATTTTTTTATGTAACCTTTTTTTCAGCTGATGCGTACCAGTATACAGAAGGGAAAAGGATGGTTTTTCCCGGAAAAGTGTTGGAAAATAGGCGGCATCAGCTCTCTATGAGAATAGAGAGCGGGGGTTCGGGGGCGACGCCCCTGACTCGGAGAGGAGGGGCCGGCAGAACGCATCGGCGCTCGCGTCGGGGGAACCTTCGGTGCCCCCGAAAGCTGTGCTCATGCGAGAGGATTTTATGAAACTCACTGATTTTTTCAAATCCCCCAAAAGCGATCCTGTAGAAGCGAATTGCGATTCGCCTGCTTTGGAAGCTCGGTTTGCCGCAGGCGAGATGACAGCCATGGAAGAGATCATGGCAGCCCACAAGCAGGGGCTCTACCGCATGGGTTTCCGCCTTTTTGCCAACCGTGAGCGGGCGGATGATTTTTTCCAGGATGTTTTTATTAGAATTTATGAAAAAAGAAAGCATTACGATCCCAGCCGTCCGCTCAAACCATGGCTTTACCAGGTGGCCATGAATCTGGGCCGTGATCAATTACGACGGAAAGGGGAGATTATCATGGATGCCAACGACCTGCCTGAACAACCGCATGATCCACAGGCTGAGAAACAGCTCTTAAAAGAGGAAGTGAAGCAGAAGGTCTGGTCTGTGATTGGCAGTATGGGCCGGACCCATCGTGAGATTTTGGCATTACGTTTTTCTTCGGATTTAAGTCACAAGGAAATTGCCAATATTCTCAATATCAGTTTGAGTGCCGCCAAAGTGCGGCTCTGCCGGGGGTTGCGGGCATTTGAGGATGCTTTTCGTGCCCAGGGAGGTGAACGCTATGTCCTGTAAACAATATTCAGATCAGTGGGAAGCGTATACATTGGGATTGCTCGCGAAAGATAAAAAAAGTGAGATGACAGCGCATCTGGAAACCTGTACAGCCTGTCAGGCTGAACTGCGTCAGCACCAGCAAGCCAAAGATCTGTTAGACCGTGCTTTTGTGGAGGGGCCGTCCGATGTGCTGGTGCAAAAGACCTTGGCGCGACTTCGTGAAAAACAGGCGCAACGCAGTTCCTGGCTGCATTGGGGCATGCCGGTGATGGCAGGTGCTGCTGTGGCGCTTCTCATGGTGGTGATCCGGCCCGGACAATTGACACAAAAGGCCGTGGTACCGGAAAGCATGGCCCCGGCCATGCTCGCCATGGAAATGGATGATCATGGGGAAGTAGAAGCCGAAATGGTCATGACGGCCCGTGTACCGATGATGAAAGCGGCCGGCATGAAAAAAGAGCACGCTGCCGGACCGCGGCAATCCCTTGCCAGTGTTGCCGGAAAACCAGTTGTTCGGTCCCGGCCAAATTTGGACGTACTGGATATTCAATTATTGAATCCAATTTCTGATCGATCAATTTATGAAGACTTGGGCGTGGCAACAGACGTCGCGAAGCTGTTGCTGTGAATCCCAAAGAAAGGAAGTGAAGGTCATGAAAAAAAGGATGATTGCTCTGGCGGTGGGACTGGTTGTTTTGTCGGCAAGCATTGGCCTGGCCAAGCTTGATCCGGAAGAGCAGACCAAGGTGGATGCACTGGTGGAAACACTGGCACTCAATGCCGATCAGGCAGCCAAGCTTACCCAAGAGCGGGAAATCGGCAAACAGGCATTGCTCAAGCTGGAGAAAAAATGGCAAAAACTGCATGATCAATTGCGACGTGAAGTACGCAAACGCAAGGCGGATAAAAAAGAGGTGGACTGGATTACTCAGGAAATCGGGAAGGTCCGGGGTGAGATTGTCGCACTGCGGACACATTCGCTGATTTTTCTAAAATCCATTTTGGATGATGAACAGTTGGAAAAAATCGAACAAGACCGGCCCGATGATGAATCGGCCGGTCAAGACTAGGAGGCAGTCATGAAACAGTGGAAGCAATGGTTGGCCCGTTTGATGCTGGTGGGGTGCATGGGAATGGTTTTGCCGCTTTTGGGGACAGCGGAAACAGTACTGGTACCGGAAGATAATTTGGACAAGACACTCTCGCCTTACTTTTTTGTGAAAAGCGATAATCCGAGGGTGGACCGGCTGCCTTTGAAAAGCACGCGCGCCGATGTAATCATCTCGGGTGTGATTGCAGATGTCAAAATCACGCAGGTGTATAAGAACGAGGGCAAAAATACGCTGGAGGCGGTGTATGTTTTTCCAGCATCCTCCCGGGCAGCGGTTTATGCCATGCGCATGACCGTGGGTAAGCGCATCATTGAGGCCAAGATTCAGGAGCGCAAAAAAGCCCGCGAAACCTATGAAAAAGCACTGGCCGAGGGCAAGACCGCTTCATTATTGGAGCAGCAGCGTCCCAATGTGTTCCAGATGAATGTGGGCAATATTTTGCCGGGTGATGAAATCAAAGTGGAACTCAATTATACCGAGCTGATGGTGCCCAAAGACAGCACCTATGCGTTTGTTTATCCCACCGTGGTGGGGCCGCGCTATTCCGAGCAGACCGAAAAGACGGCAGGCACGCAGGATAAGTGGGTGGCCAATCCCTACTTGAAAGAAGGTAAGGATGCACCCTTTACATTTGGATTTGATTTGACCATCAACAGCGGTATTCCGATTGCCAGACTGACCAGTCCGAGTCATGACATTGACATTGAGTACACCGGCAAGACCTCTGCTGCAATTGGTTTGAAAAAGAGCAACAAGACCAATAACCGTGATGTTGTGATCCAATATAGCTTGGCCGGCGACAAAATCGAGAGCGGTCTGCTCATGAACCTGGGTAAGAAAGAGGACTTCTTTCTGCTCATGCTCGAACCGCCCAAGCGGGTGGCAACCAATATGATCGTGCCGCGCGAGTATATCTTTGTGATTGATGTCTCCGGTTCCATGGGCGGCTTTCCGCTCAATGTGACCAAGGCATTGATGAAAGATCTCTTTAAGAATTTGCGCACCACGGATTTTTTCAATGTCATGCTTTTTTCCGGCGGAAATACCGTGCTGTCGGAAAAATCCATGCCTGCCACCAAGGCGAATTTGAAAAAAGCCTTTGATGTGATCGACAATCAGCACGGCGGCGGCGGGACGCAACTAATGCCTGCTTTGCGGGCGGCCATGGCATTGCCCCGGGCTGAGGAAAATATTTCCAGAAGCATGATTATTGTCACCGACGGGTATGTCTCCGTTGAAAAAGATGCCTTTGAGTATATCCGGAATAATTTAAACAAAGGCAATGTGTTCTCCTTTGGGATTGGATCTTCGGTTAACCGTTATTTGATAGAGGGACTGGCCCGCGCCGGGATGGGCGAACCTTTCATCATCCTGAATCAGGAGCAAGCCAAGGTCAAAGCCAAACAGTTTAAGGAGTACATTGAATCACCGGTCCTGACGGACATCAAGGTGACGTTTGACAACATGAAAGTTTCCGGTGTAGAACCTCAATCTGTGCCTGACTTGTTCGCCAAAAAGCCGGTGGTGGTATTTGGGAAGTATAAGGGAACCCCGCGCGGGACCATCACCATTACCGGCAAGACAGCCGGCAAGCCCTATAAAAAGGTGATCCGTGTTAGTGAGGGTGATATCTCGACCGATAACCAGGCGCTGCGCTATCTCTGGGCGCGTCACCGGATTATCCGTCTGGCAGATATGGTGAAATTGAGCCATGATGACAAGCAGGTCAAAGAAGTTACCCAGTTGGGACTGGATTACAATCTGCTGACTGATTACACTTCTTTTGTCGCGGTGGATACCGAAGTCCGGGCTGATGGAAAACCCAAGGATACTGTTAAGCAGCCTTTGCCCTTGCCGCAGGGCGTGAGTGACAGCGCAGTCGGCGGGATGGCCTTTGCCAGTAAGAGCGCGCCTGCACCGCGTAGGATGCACAAACGCCGCGCACCGGGAATATTGCGCGGGAAAATGGCAGTGGGAGCAGCCCAGGGAATGGCATCTCCCATGCTGAGTGAAGCGGAATCTGTGGATGAGATAAAGAAAGAAGATGATGCTGCCGGTATGACCGGTACACTCAAGGTGCTTTCAGTGAAAGGGCAGTTGGATAGAGCCAAGGTGGAGAAAGCATTGGCCAAACAAAAGCCGGCCATTCTTAAAGCAGTGGCCAAAGTCGGACTTGCCGGACTGGTGACCATCGAGCTTACCGTGGATAAAAATGGCAAGATCACCAAGATTACAGTGGTCAAAGACACGTTTGCAAATAAGAAGCTTATTGCCAAGATCAAGCAATTGCTCAAGCGTGTAAAAATCAGTGCCACCCGGGATGGCAAAGCAGCGAGCGTCAAGCTTATAATTCAAGCCATGCCGTAAACGCTGTACCTTCCCTCAAAACGGCCGGGGCTTCAGTCCACACCTTCCAAGACTGAAGCCCCGGCTTTCTTTTTGGCCTGAAAAAATAAAAAATATTGTAAGGGTATAAATAATGTCGGACCTCCAATCAGGAGGAAAGGTTAGAATGGAGTTGAAGCAATCGGGAAACGAGAGG
>JAIORK010000055.1 GCA_021108215.1 bacterium
ATTGTCCGTCTTTTCAAATCAATCATCTTTTTTCCTCACGCAAAGGCGCTAAGATGCCAAGATCGCCAAGTCATTCTTTTATAATAAAATCAACTGCCTTGCTTTGCGTTCTTAGCGGCTTGGCGTGATGCCTGCTTTCCCTATTTCTTTTGACTAATTATTCTCGAATTCCATGCGTTTTTTTAAAATTATTTTGCTATAAATATGAAGATTACACCACAGGTATACATATTATTTTCAATAAAATAACATCTTGGAAATAATATACTTCAGGCGGCCGGTTGGATTTTAAAATCATGAAAGCCTTCGTGGTTGTACGTGATTAGCTTAATAAATCATCCCCGCACTGAAGTGCGGAGTATTCAGGTAACCCTCACCCTTTATCCCTCTCCCTAAAAGGGAGAGGGATGCGGTAACCCCGGACTAAAGTCCGGGAACTCCTTTGGTATATTGACTTATATCAGGCAATTCCCAGCATTGCGTCCAATGACCGCACAGCTTGTTCGCGGATTAATTCCGGAACCTCAATGGGATGCCGGCTATATTCCAAAGCGTCCGCCACATCTTCTAGAGAAGTCATCTTCATGGTTCTACAGATCATGCTTTCGGCGAGCGGATAAAATGTTTTGTGCGCATTTTCCTTGCGCAGACGAAACAGCAGACCGTTTTCCGTCCCGACAATATACGCCAATGACGGATCTGATTTGGAATAACGGACCATCTGCGAGGTCGAAAGCACGGCCGATGCCCGGGCGCATACCTCCGGCCGACATTCCGGGTGTACGGTAAGCACTGCTTCCGGATGCATTGCCATGGCTTGTTCCACCTCCGAAAGGGTAATATTGTTATGAGTACAGCAACTGCCGGCCCAGGGAATAATTTGCTTGGTGGAATGACTGGCCACCCAGTGAGCCAAATTTTTATCCGGGGCAAAAATAACCTCCTGCGCTGATAATGAATTAACCACCTGCACGGCATTGGCCGATGTGCAGCAAACATCCGCTTCCGCCTTAACCTCAGCGGTGGAATTAATGTAGACCACCACAGCGGCACGCGGATGCTCTGCCTTGGCATTGCGCAAATCTTCGGCAGTAATGGTATCCGCCAAAGGACATCCCGCCTCCTGTATGGGCAAAAGTACGGTTTTTTCCGGAGAGAGTATTTTTGCGCTTTCCGCCATAAAGGTCACACCCGCAAAAACAATCACCTCGGCATCCGTCTTGGCAGCCAAACGGGCAAGTTCCAGCGAATCACCAGTATAATCCGCCGCTGCCTGAACCGCATCCACTTGATAGTTGTGGGCTAAAATAACCGCTTTTCTGGCAGTCTTCCAGTGATTGATTCTTGCCAGCGTCTTTTCCACTGCCGGTACGGCCAGTGCTGTCATTTCACTCATACTTTTTTTCCCTTCCGCGCCGGCGGCAATTCACGATGGGGTCTTACCGACCCAATCCGTATTTCGGTGACCCGGTTTTTTTCATCCACAAAAGCCACGCGGGGTTTAAATTGTTTTAATTCACAATCCTCAACCTCGGTATAAGCAATCACAATAATCCGGTCGTGTTTCGAAAAGAACCGGGCCGCCGCGCCATTGATCCGCATCTGACCGGAGTCTTTTTTTCCGGCAATAACATAGGTTTCTATCCGGGCGCCGTTATCCAGATTAAGCACATGCACACGCTCATAGGGAAGAATATCCACCGCCTCACAAAGTGTCCGGTCAATAGTAATACTTCCCATATAATCAAGATGGGCGCCGGTGACCGTTGCCCGATGTAACTTGGATTTCATCAAACTTCTTTTCATAATTTAACTCCCTGACGGTACGTCCATTAAAATATTGTCAATCAACCGTGTTTTACCCAACACAACCGCAACGGCCACCAGTATGGGGCCGGCTAAAATATTCAAATCTTCGAGGGTGTCCGCATTTTTCGCTGCAATATAGTCTATCTCCATCAACGGTTCACTCTGCAGCCGTTTTCGGACTGCATCCAAAAGATCTTTGGGATTGCGCTCGCCCACCTGAAGCATCCCTTCCGCGAGTTTGAGCGCTTGATACACCGCCGGTGCCGCGCGGCGCTCCTCTTCCGTTAAATACTGGTTGCGGGAACTTTTGGCCAAGCCATCCGTTTCACGCACCGTCGGGAGCATCACAATCCCGCTTCCCATTGTCAAATCCGCAACCATCCGCTGAATAATCAATGTCTGTTGGAAATCTTTTTGGCCAAAAAAAGTTATATGCGGCCGCACCAGTGTCAGCAACTTGGCCACCACCGTGGTAACACCGGAAAAATGCCGGGGACGCGATTCCCCGCACAGCAACCGGGTCAAATTTTCCCCCACCAGGACCTGCGTGTTGAACGCATCCGGATACATTTCTTCACTCTCAGGTGCAAATAGCAGATCAACTTTTTCAGCGGTCAAAAGACGGCTATCCCGTTTGATGTCACGCGGATATTTTCCCAGATCTTCGGAAGGACCGAATTGGAGCGGGTTGACAAAAATTGAAACCACAACTTTGTCACAGGTTTTCTTGGCTTCCCGGATCAAGGCGATGTGCCCTTCATGCAATGCACCCATGGTGGGAACAAAACCTATCTTCTTATGATTGCAGCGCCAACGCTCCACAATCGGTCGTAACAATTTTTCAGTTGCAACCGTTTTTACCGTCTGGCTGCGCTTGGCCTTGGCAGCATCATTTCCCGAAACATTTTCAGCACCCATCATGGTTCCCTTCTTTTTCCGGAAACTGCCCGGTTTTTACTTCTTGTTGAAATGTTGCCATGGCTTTCACCGCTGCTTGGCCCAATTCCGCGTAGCGCTTAACAAAAGACGGTTTGTAATCACCAAACAGCCCGAGAATATCATGCGTGACCAATACCTGCCCATCACAGTCCGGACCCGCCCCAATGCCAATGGTAGGAATCGAGAGTGCTTCGGTAACTTCTCTGGCTGCCTGGGCCGGGACCTTTTCGAGTACAACGGCAAAAGCTCCTGCCGCCTCAACCGCCCGGGCATCCGCCAGCAACGTCTGCCTTCCGGCTTCATCGACCGCCTGTGTGCGGTACCCGCCCAGTTGATGGACTGCCTGGGGCGTCAATCCAATGTGCCCCATCACGGCAATATCCGCCCGAACCAGCGCACGAATAACCGCCGCCATATCCTCACCGCCTTCGAGCTTAACCGCATGAGCACCTGCTTCTTGAATCAGTCGACCGGCATTGCGCACCGCATCTTCGCTGCACACCTGATAAGACAAAAAAGGCATATCCGCGACCACCAAACACTCTCCGGCGCCCCGGACAACTGCTGCGGTATGATGCACCATTGCATCCATCGTCACCGGCAGCGTACTGGCATGACCCAGCATCACCTGTCCCAAAGAATCCCCCACCAAAATAACCGGAATTTTTGCTTGTGCCACCCATTGTGCCATTGCATAGTCATACGCTGTCAGAACTGCAAAGCGTTCCTGTTGATTTTTCCATTGCGCCAAATGACGTACCGTGATTGCCATGATAATCAGCCTTGGTATCCTGCGGGATTGTAATACTGGGTGCCTTTGCCCATGGTGCGGATCTGCTTGACGAGGTCATTTAAATCCTGGCGGCTTTTCACAAAATCAATATCATTGGTATTCACCACCAGCAAAGGTGTTTCCTGATAATGAAAAAAATAATGATTGTACGCCTGATTGAGACGTTCTAAGTATTCACGGCCCAGTCCCTTCTCAAAAGGCCGTCCGCGTTGGGCGAGCCGTTGCATCAACACATCGGTTGACGCTTGAAGATAAATCACCAAATCAGGTTTTAAAAACTTCTCATGCAGCATCGAACACAGCCGCTCGTATAAATTAATTTCATTTTCATCCAGGGTCAAATAAGCAAAGATACGGTCTTTGGTAAAAAGATAATCACATACAATGTTTCTCTGAAAAAGATCGCCTTGTGCCAAATCATGCTGCTGCCGGTAACGATTCAATAGAAAAAATATCTGGGTCTGAAATGCATATCCCCGCATATCCTGATAATATTTTTCCAAAAAAGGATTCTCCTCGGCAGCTTCCAAAACCAAGCGCGCCTCCAGTTCCTTGCTCACGCTCTCACACAGACTGGTTTTGCCTACACCCAAGACACCCTCAATAACAATATAGCGATTACCTTCCACAGCCTTCACTCCTTATCTGTATGGCACCAAGTGCTTCCACGGCTGATTTGTTTCACGCCGTCTATGGCAATCCCGTCCCTTAATGCCGCAATCGTTTTACCGAAAAGCGGGTGGCGAAAAAGCGGTGCAATCTCAGCCAAAGGAACCAGTACAAATGCTCTTCGGGTCATTGCCGGATGGGGTATTTTCAATCCGGATTCATCAACCACGTCTTCATTATATAATAACCAGTCAATATCCAATCGGCGGGGCGCCTTAAATTTTTCCGGCATGCTCCCGGATTTTTTTTCAAGGTCCAACCCCAGCAACAATAATTCCCGGGGCGTCAATGACGTCTCCAGGCCGACCACGGCATTAAAATAATCCGGCTGCTCATTCGGCACATCCACCGGGACTGACTGATACAGTGAAGAAATTTCCGTCAGCCCAAGGGCGTGATGCCGGGCCAACGCCCGAACCGCCACAGACAACTGGTCTGCCGGCGATCCTAAATTAGCGCCCAATCCGACAAAAACCTTATTCACGTCTACAAACCATACTCAGCCTTTATCACCCGAGCCGGGTGTTTCGTGCAGTTCTTCATCCACATACTCCGACTTCTCAAAAAATGTCGGCCGGGCGACCTTCCAGTCTGGATAATGCTTTTCCATCCATTCCTCGGCAGCTTCCTGAAGTGTCAAGGATGACCCTTTTTCCAGTTTGCCTGCTTTGACCAGATTCTCGGTCTGGAGCCATTTATAATTCAATATTTCCTGATAAATATTCCGGGCTTCAGGTTCGGGAATGGTTTTTCCGGTCAAACCGCTCAATTTCAAGGTATACTGGCCGTCTTTGATCGGCTCAATCACTGCCTGCCAAACATTATTTCTGATTAATTCCACATCAACAATCCCGTATCCCAGCATGGTAACGCCTTTTCGGTCCAGTTTAATTGCAGTCATATTCTTTCTCGCCCTTTCTTGCCGTTTATTCCGCCGCTGAAAGCCAACCAGCCGGCTAAAGAATAAAACTTAGGATACCAAAAAAAACCCAAATTCCGCTATTGTTTTTTACGCTTTTTCTTTAAATCTCCTCTCGCCGGTGCCCAATTACTAAAAACATCGTTATTCGTAGTAAATATTAATTTTATTCATTCGAAAACGCAAATCTGTACAATTCAACTAAATACTGCTTGGCAAATATTTGTGCTTGACCCTTTATATCGTATCTCGCATGAATAAAATTAATACTTACTACGAATACTTACTGCTTGAATTTTTTGCAGACGCTCCAATGCCCCCTCTTTCCAGTAGGGGTTAAACTATAATTTACCAACACCGAATTGTCAAATCACCCGGGGAATCATTTTCAGCGTTGGAAAAAAAGGTTTTGCTTACTAAAAACCATTATCCAAACAGCACCTAATAAATATCTCCGGTGATTTTTCGCTTCCAATGCTGAAAATGATTCCCCGGGTGATTCGCAACACCTTATTGAATCCCTAAAACATCCCGCATATGGTAGAATCCTGCTTTTTTTCCTTCAAGCCAGGCTGCTGCACGGGCTGCGCCACGGGCAAAAACATCCCGCGAATGGGCCAGATGCTTAATCTCTATTCTTTCATTCGGCCCGGCAAATAGGGCGCTATGTTCTCCCACAATATCACCGGCCCGTACTGAATGGACCCCGATCTCGCTTTTTTTTCTGGCACCGATCATGCCTTCTCTGCCATAGCGGACTGACTGACGCGGGTCCAACCCCTTGCCGCGACCAATAGCCTCCAACAGCGTCACCGCCGTACCGGATGGCGCATCTTTTTTTTGATTATGGTGGATTTCAACAATCTCGGCATCATACTGTTCTCCCAAAAGACGCGCTGCCTGCTCTGCCAGGCTCCACAGGACATTGACCCCGGTTGAAAAATTCGTGGCATACACGACCGGAATTTTTTCACCGGCTTTTTCCAGCATGGCCAATTGGTCCTGACTGAATCCAGTGGTTCCGATCACCAAAGCGCATCCACAAACCTCGGCATCACGGGCAATACCAATGGATACTTCCGGCGCAGTAAAATCGATAATAGCATCGCAGGCAGCCATCACTGCCGACGCAGAATCAGTAAGCATCACACTGCAAGCATCACACCCGGCCAACACACCGACATCTTGTCCCAATGCCGGGTGATCATTGCCCTCCCAGGCACCTGCCAAAACAAGACCGGGATGATCACAAACTGCGCGCACCAATGCCCTGCCCATTCTTCCTGCTGCTCCTGCAATCCCAATTTTCATCATTGTCCTCCTACGCGATCAGGCCGAAAACACTCAGGGCTGATTTAATTTTTTCCCGGGTACTCTCTGACACAGCCACCAGCGGCAAACGCACCTCACTTGAACAAAGCCCGAGAATTTCCATGGCAGCCTTCACCGGCGTTGGATTACTCTCTAAAAAAAGCGCCTTAATCATCGGCAACATTTTTTCATGCAATGGCAGCGCTTCACTGAATTTCCCGGCGTGGCACAATTCAACAAACGTCGAGGTTTGTTTAGGCGCAATATTCGCAATCACTGAAATAACCCCTTTCCCTCCCACTGCCATAATCGGCAGCGTAAGGGCATCATCCCCGGATAGAATGGAAACTTTTTCATCCAGCAAGAAATGCAACCGGCTAATTTGTTCCAAATTTCCTGAGGCTTCCTTGACACCGACCAGCAACGGACACGCCTGGGACAATTTCGCAATTGTCTCCGGCAGCACATTAATTCCGGTCCGGCCTTGAATATTATACAGCACCAAAGGAAAATCCGCTGCATCGGCAATACTCATAAAATGGCGATACACGCCATCCTGGGTGGGCTTATTATAATAAGGAACAATCTGGAGCGAAACACTGGCGCCGGCTGCTTTGGCCGCCTTGGTCAATTCAACCGCCTCCGCCGTATTATTGGAGCCGGTTCCGGCCATCACAGGAACGCGGCCGGCCACCAATTGAACCGCCAGTTCGATAACATGATGGTGTTCAGCCACGCTCAGCGTTGCCGACTCACCCGTGGTCCCGCAAGGAACAATCACCTGCGTTCCATTTTCAATCTGAAAATCAATCAGTTTTTTATACGCCGCCTCATCAACCTTTCCGTCGCGAAATGGCGTAACAATGGCTACCATGGATCCTTTTAACATGTTCCCCTCCTTGATTCCTAAACTATTTAAATCATCGCTGCTTCGGGTGTAAGCTCTCCCCAATAAATCAGTCGGGCTTCTCCACGCTGAAAGACCTCGTGAAACTTGTCCCCGGTCTTTTCAAAACGCATTTCCAGTTCAATCCCGCTATGTGTTTTTACTTTCACCGGCGACTCGACCCAGCCCCGGTGGGCTGCTGTCAAAACACATGCTGCTGCGCCGGTTCCGGATGCCAGTGTTTCCGCTTCAACCCCGCGTTCATAAATGCGAAACGCGAGGGCATGCCGGTCAATCACATGACAAAAATTGACATTGGCGCCGTCAGGACGAAAAACATCATGATACCGGACAGTCCTTCCGGTTTGATCCACATCTTCATTTTCCACTGAATCACTAAAAAAAACCGCATGCGGCACACCGGTATCTGCAAAATCACATCTTCTTACCTGGTCCGGTAAAACCACCTCGATATCCTGTTTTACTTCCGTCGGTGGAATCATCTTCAAATCAACCTGAATACCATTTACCGTTGCTTGATAAATACCGGCCTGTGTTTGAAAAACCACTTGCTCACCCTCCGGCTTCATCCCCAGCAACACTGCAAAACGCGCAATACAACGCGCACCGTTTCCGCACATCGCGGCTTCTGAACCATCCGCGTTAAAATAGCGCATTTCAAAATCAACCTTCTCAGATCGAGAAAGTATCAACAAACCATCCGCACCCACAGAAAGACCACGCGCGCAAACACGACGGATAAATTCACTGCCTACATCCTTCACATCACCCTGGCGATTATCCAGTACAATAAAATCATTGCCCGCGCCGGACATTTTCGCAAAATGCATTGCTCCCATTATTTCTTGCTCCTCAGCACTTTCTTTCGCCTTACAACCTGCAATTCAGGCTCGAGAATATCCTCCATCGTCTCTCGCGGCCGAATTAGCTGTGAGCGGCCGCCTGAAACCAATACTTCTGCCGGCCGTGGTCGGCTGTTATAATTAGATGCCATCACCATACCATAGGCCCCTGCACTGCGGACGGCCAAAAGATCTCCTGCCGCAACTACCTGAAGGTGTCTGTCTTTCCCGAGAAAATCGCCGGACTCACAGATCGGACCTACCACATCGGTCAGCACTTGCTTGCCGCCCCGCTTGGTTGTCACCGGAAGTATCTGATGAAACGCACCGTATAAACTGGGCCGAATCAGATCATTCATACCGGCATCAACAATGGCGAATAATTTCCGATGACCCTTTTTCACATACTGTACTTCCGTCACCAGGATACCGGCATTCCCCACAATGAATCTTCCCGGCTCCAAAATCAGTTTACACCGCAGGGGTTTGATCAGTGGAATGACGGCCTGGGCAAACTCATTGGCGGTCTGGGGTCTCTCTTCGTTGTAAATAATACCCAAACCGCCACCTAAATTGAAGTAGCGGATATCAAACCCTTCCTGCCGCAGCCCTTCAATCACCTTGCGCATCCGTCGGATGGCCTGGATATAGGGTGTTGCAGTGGTAATCTGCGACCCGATGTGCATATGGACACCCACCGGCTCAATATGCTTGAGCCTGCGTGTACTGCGAAAAAGATCCATGGCCAAAGGAATGGAAAGCCCGAATTTGTTCTCCTTTTTCCCGGTCGTAATATATTTATGCGTCTTGGCATCCACATCAGGATTAATCCGAAACGCCACGCGGGCGATTGTCTTCATCCGCTGTGCGACCCGGTTAATCAAACGCGCCTCAGGTTCGGATTCAACATTGAACATAAGAATTCCAGCCTGTAATGCCGCCGCAATTTCTTTTTCCGTCTTTCCCACACCCGCATAAACAATTTTCCCGGCCGGAACCTTGACCCTCTGACCCCTGACCAATTCTCCTTGCGAAACAATATCCAGGCCGGTTCCCTGGTCCGCCAGTAACTTCAGGATGGAAAGATTGGAGTTTGCCTTGACTGAATAACAAATCAACGGATCAAGCTCAAAAAATGCACTTTTAATTTTCTGAAAATGCGAGAGTATCGTACGCCGGCTATAAACATACAAGGGTGTTCCGTATGTTTTGGCCAATTTGGCAATTGAAACCTCTTCACAGAATAAAACGCCCTTTTGTCTGATAAAATCGTCCATAAACGCTCTCCTGACCATTCAATTTCACCGCTCATGTCACGCAATTAAAGCCGGCGAATTCACGGCCAACATATTAAAAATTAAAGGAAAATGTAGCATAAGAAAGGGTGGCTTGTCAATGTAAGTGCATCGACTGCGAGGGGGAATTAACTGTCTGAAAATACGCAGATAAAAATCCACGGGTTTACACCTGTGGTATTTTTGTCGAGAGATGTTCGCCCTGCCCCAAATACGGCAGGATGTCGCACCGATCATCTGAAATATCAATTCGGTGCTCCACCTTCAATCGGCGATATTTTCAATTGCTTCCTCGATGGACTTACCCGGCATACGCCGGGCAGACTGTCCATCGTGTTCGCACTAGCACGATAACGATTAGAAATCGCGGGCAATACTGAGGTGTTGTATCTGGGTCATATCTGCGGCAATTTCGTAATTAACTTTACAGCGCCAATTAGAAAACCGGAGTCCCGTTCCCATGGTAAGACCTTCATAGATATCGCTGCTATTGCTAAGACGATACTGGATGGATGAATAAAAACTCTGATTCCAATCAACTTTGGAACCCAGTTGAAACCGCATGACATTGTCAAAGGGGACTTCAACTTTTGCTTGCAGTTGTACATTGGGTCCGATCCTTAAAAAGGAATCCATTTCAACCTCAATGGGCAGCAAATAGCCGCACTCCAGATATTTATTCAAGTCTTCGTCAGCATAAATACGCATCTCGGCAGTAAAAGCTTTCTCAGTGCCGTGGAGAAAATCCTGTAATTCAAATTTGAATCCGGTTTGCATGGTATGCGTTTCAATTGCCAACCATCGGCCGGCCATATTGCGCAACATCTCATCACGCAGATAATAACGAAGATATTCCTGCCCTCGACTCAGCAGGTGGTGCCTCTGTGCTTCAGAAACTTCAACCTGATCACCATACAGGACGGCTTTTTGAATGGCCAATGCCTGATAAGATTCTGCCTGGCAAAACTGACAACCTGCAAGAATCACTCCGGCACTCAATAAACTGATAAAAAAAGCTTTTTTCAAAAGTTTAAACCCCCGCTTTTTTCCTAACCATATAATTATACGTGCCCAAATCAGCCCTGTCAAATATTTCAGCAGAAATTATTCCCTCTCTCCACTTGCGGGGAGATACCCAAAATTCCGGCGCAAAAGATTGGGATGGAAGGATATATTGATATACTAATCAACGTCCCGGATCCCGAATCCCTATCTATTTCTCCGTTTCACATTGCCTGCACGGCTTGACGTGCTTTGTGCAAAATATACAATGAACCGGTGATCAAAATTGTGTCCTGCCGGCTGATCTCCTGCCAGGCCAACCCCAGGGCCTGGCGAAGGGAACCCGCTGCCACTGCCGGTACATCGTATTCCTGAAAAACCGTTGCCAGTGCCCGGGCCGACATCCCGCGCTCATCCGGCGGGGTCACTGTCCAGACCTTGCGGGCTACCTTGGCGTAGCTTCGAACCATATTCCGTACCGCTTTATCCTGCATAATACCGACAACTAAATAAATTTTCCTTTTTGCCGCCATCCACCCGTGGATTGCCGCAGCGGCAGCTGCCGGGTTGTGGCTGCCATCCAGAAAAACTGCGGGTGCTGTGTGAATTTTCTCCATACGCCCGGGCCACACCACCCGGGACATCCCTTTTGCCAAATCCTGATCAGAAACCAGATAACCGGTGCACGTTAAAATTTTAATTGCCAAACACGCCACTGCGGCATTCTCCACTTGAAAAATACCGCTTAAGGGAATTTTTATTTTAAATATTTTTTTTTGATAACCAATCGTCAGCAAAAATCCCGACACCCCGGTGCGACACCGCATAATGCGAAGTGTATTCTGCGATGAATGCCCCGAATAAAACAAAGGGATTTTCTTTCTGTGTGCCGTCCGGCAGATAATTTTCCGCAAATCCGAATCTTGCACCCCTGAAACCAGGGGAATTTGTGTGCGCGTAATGCCGAGTTTTTCTTTACAAATCGCTGCGTGGGTTTTACCCAAATACTCCGTGTGCTCCAAGTGAACATTGGTTAAAATGGTCAATATTTTATACTGCCAAACCGTTGTGGCATCCAACCGGCCTCCCAGACCCACTTCAAGGATGACCAGATCAACCTGCTTCATTTGAAAAACAATTGCCGCCAAAACAGTCCAGGCTTCAAATATCGTGGCTGGATTGCCTTCTTTTTCCAGACGTTTAAGTGCAGGCAGCAAGCAAGCGACTGCCCGTGTAAAAACGAGGGCGGATACTTTCCGACCGTCAAGCATAATGCGTTCCCGCTCATCATGTAAATGGGGTGAGGTAAAGCTGCCTATGCGGTATCCTGCCTGACAAAAAACCGATGATAACATCGCTGCCACCGATCCTTTTCCGTTGGATCCGGTGATATGAACGGCAGGAAAAATCTTATCCGGAGAGCCTACCCATGCGAGTAATTTTTTCGTGCGAAAAATACCCGGCCTGACAGCCCGGACAGTATGGCGTCTGAGCCTGTCTCGGGCCTGCGTAAAAGTCATTTGGGAGAAAGTGTGAGCAATCGGGAAAGGGTATTTTTCATGTCCTGGCGCTTAATGATCATATCAATCATGCCGTGTTCTTGAAGGAATTCCGCCCTTTGAAACCGTTTGGGCAGCCGTTGGCGGATGGTCTGCTCAATAACCCTGGGACCGGCAAACATAATCAAGGCATTGGGTTCGGCAATAATAATATCACCCAGCATTGCAAAACTGGCAGTAACCCCGCCGCCGGTCGGATCGGCTAATACGGAAATAAACAACTGTCCAACACTCGAAAGTTTGGCCAATGCAGCGGATGTTTTGGCCATTTGCATCAGCGAAACAATCCCTTCCTGCATCCGGGCACCACCACCGGAAGCAGATACAATCACCACCGGTAATTTTTCTTTGATACAGCGCTCGATCAACTGCGCAATTTCTTCGCCCAGGACCGAACCCATGGACCCTCCCATGAATCCAAAATCCGTAATTGCCAGTCCGGTCTTGACGCCATTCATTTTACAAATACCTGCTATGACAGCGTCATCCATATTGGTTTTTTTTCTGCTTTTTTCGAGTTTTTCCTGATACCCCGGGAAGGCCAATGGATCATTTGCCCTGATTTTACCCGATGTTTTTTCAAGAAATTTTCCGTTATCTGCTAAAAGGGTAAAACGATCATGGGCTGACATTTTAAAATGATTATTGCATTTGGGACATGTGTGCTGATTTTCCGCAATCTCTTTATTGAAAATAATTTCGTTACAAGAAGGACAGCGCGTCACTAAATTATCCGGAATCCCGGCTTTTTTGTCCTTTTGTGGAACACGAACTGTCATATATTTGGGTTTTTTAAACCAATCCATCTTAATGCCCGCCTAAACTAAAGTTTTTTGCGTTTTTTAATCATTTTTACTTCATTTTTGATGAAAAAAACAACCCCTATCCACACAGGGTGTAATAGGGGTTCATTATCTTAGCAAACTCCTGATTTTTTCTCTACCCCTTTTTTACGGAGGTGACCATTTCCCTGCAAAGCCCGGTCAACCGGGTCAAAGAAATCTTATCCGAGACAGCACCCGCCATGGCACTGACCATGGCACTGCCGACAATAACGCCATCTGCCATGCCGGCTGCTTTTTTCGCCTGAGCCGGTGTAGAAATTCCAAAGCCCACCAAAACCGGAAGCGCGGTATACTGCTTTACCTGCTCAATGCTTTGTTTGAGATCTTTGGGTAAGTGGTGACGCATCCCGGTTGTGCCGGTCACGGAAACATAATAAACATATCCTGTGCTGGTATTGGCCACTGCCTGCAACCGTTCCGGGGTGCTGGTCGGTGCTGCAAGAAAAATCGTATCCAGGTCCTTCTTCCGACAAGCCGCAACCCAATCTTCCGCCTCATCCGGCGGCAGATCTGGGATCACAAATCCATCCACGCCGGCACCGAATGCATGCGTTGCCGTTTTTTCTGCGCCATTGCGAATAAAAGGATTCAAATATCCCATTAGAATAATCGGCACCGTTGTTTTCCTGCGAACCGCTTTAACCATCTGCAATATTTTTTCCAGGGTTGTCCCTTTTTCCAAAGCACGCTGGGAAGCTTGCTGAATCACCGGCCCCTCGGCAATGGGATCGGAAAACGGCACCCCCAGCTCAATGGCATCCGCACCCGCATCCGCCATGGCAATCACTGCTTTTCCAGTAAATTCAAGGCTGCGGTCACCCGCTGTAATGAATGGTACAAATAATTTATTTCCAACCGCACGCTCCTTGAGCAAACGATTCAGTAAACGCACACTCATGCCAGGTCCTCCGGTTTCAAATCTTTGTCTCCCCGGCCGGACACATTAATGATAAGCAACTGGTTTTTTTTCATTTTCTTCGCCAATTGCTTGGCATAGGCAATCGCATGCGCACTTTCCGTCGCGGGAATGATCCCCTCTAACTTTGCCATCTCCCTTTGCGCTGCCAACGCCTGTTGATCCGTCACAGCAACAAAGGATGCACGCCCACTCTCTTTGAGATCCGCCAATTCCGGCCCTACACCGGGATAATCAAGTCCGGCTGCCACCGAGTGTGTCTCCCGAATCTGTCCATGCGCATCCTGAAGAACATAACTCCGGCTGCCGTGCAATACCCCGACATGTCCCCGGTTAAGCGGTGCTGCATGCTGCCCGGTTTGCAACCCTCTTCCGCCGGCTTCTACGCCCACCAACGCAACTTTGCTGTCCTGGATAAAACCGGAAAAAATTCCTATGGCATTGCTCCCGCCCCCAACACAGGCAACCACTGTATGGGGTAAACGACCGGTCCTTGCCAAAATTTGTTGTCGCGCCTCTTTGCCAATCACTGATTGAAATTCACGCACCATGAAAGGATAGGGATCAAATCCGGCTACGGTTCCCAATAAATAATACGTGGTGCGGACATTGGTAATCCAATCGCGAATAGCTTCATTCATGGCATCTTTTAAGGTTTTGGTGCCGCTGTCAACGCGATAAACCTCTGCGCCCAAAAGCTGCATACGGTAAACATTTAATGCCTGACGCCGCATATCTTCAGTCCCCATATACACGCGGCAGGGAATGCCAAACCGGGCACAGACCGTCGCTGTGGCGACACCATGTTGGCCGGCACCGGTTTCTGCAATAATTCGCTTTTTCCCCATGCGGACCGCCAGTAAAATTTGGCCCAAACAATTATTCAATTTATGGGACCCGGTATGATTCAGGTCCTCGCGTTTCAAGTATATTTTCGGACCGCCCCATGCCTTTGTCAGACGCTGAGCATAATCAATCGGCGTAGGTCTCCCGGCATAATAACGCCTAAGCTCATCCAACTCTTTTCGAAACTTCGGGTCCCGGTGAAAACGCTGATAAGCTGCTTTTAATTCCCTGATTGCCGGCACCAATACCTCCGGCGCATAGCAACCTCCAAATACACCAAACCATCCCTTGTGCACTGTTGTCATAAATCAATACCTTTCTTTCCTGTTTCAAAAAATTCCCGCGGATACAACCCTGCCGTAAAACTATATTTTTCATAGTACTCATATTTATATAAGCGATTCGGTGTAGGCATTACAAATCAATACTTTTCCAGGATCCAATTATTATATGGAATATCAACGGCATTGCAATAAATTTATTCCTCACGGCGAACACATAAAAACATTGCTGTACAAATTAATCGAGCATCCTGTTTTCTATTCGCCCTAAACACTTGTTTTTAAAAAAAATTGATACTGTACCCATCCGCCAGAGCCGGACTTGACGATAGAGTCCACTGATGTTCCACCGAACGTATGGTGCGTCCTGCACCCGGCATTCGCCCCCGCATACGCGGGGCAAGCTGGGCAAGTCCGCCGGGCAGGCTGCCTATTGTGTTCGCGCCGGCACGATAAAAATAACACTAAAAAATGTGGTCATCCGGCGGGGTTGGTGTTTTTTCAGAAAAATTAATTTCCAGCAGGTGGTTCACTGTCGGATGTGCTATGTTTGTGCTTTTTGAGAATCGCCTCTATTTTATTCCGAAGATAAACAATATCACAGGGCTTGGCAATGCATTCAATGACACCCAACGCCTTGGCCTGGTGTTTAACTTCCTGACTCAAGTACGCTGAGACCAGAATAATTAAAGACTTGTTGTCCGGCAATCTTCGGATCTGTTTGACCATCTCCAGTCCGTTCATCTCCGGCATCGCATAATCAGCAATAATCAGGTCAGGATTGTGATCCCCGGCTTTTTCCAGTCCTTCCTGACCATCGCGGGCAGTCACGATCTGATAATCGTCCTCTAATGCGAGTACCATAATTTCCAACAAACCAGGATGATCATCAACCAACAAAATGGAAACCATTCAAATTCTCCGGTGACTGATGAATAGATTTTTTCTTCAATAAATCGGCCGCACAACTTCCCTCATCATACCCAACGAATGCGGACTTTGTCCAGTACCGCTTTTAAAAATCCAATACAGCCTTCCCCGTCCTTGCATCTATCCACAGTTGTCCCGTCCTGAACAAGCAAAGGAGGCACCTCCAGCATGCCTCCCTTGCTCCCCTCAGCCTTACTATTACTTCAACGCCGGTATGCATGGCGGTAAACCAATACTTCCCGGAACAATGTCGACCATCGGGATCAATTTCCCTACTCTAAAAAAACCGGCGACCCATGCTCTGATAAAAACCCAAGGTTGCGGGTGTTAAGTAATTAATTGAAGCTATTTTCTTTGGTATAAATATATATTGGTGTGATAAATTCCTGCCGACTGTCTTGAGGTACTTGTTCCCTTACTACCGTCCTTGCGTTTCGTTCCATAGAAACATTGTTTTTTTGCAGAAGCATGATTAAATAAGCAGGTGCTCTGCGTTTTTTTTTGAATAGATTTCGAAGAAACATGACATCCTCCCTAACAGCATTCTTCTTTAAATAAATGCATTTTTTATGCCAAGTTCAAATGACCCTATTACTATATAAAATAGACCCCAAACAAACCACAGTGCCGAATTATGGTACACTTTTTTGATACTATCTGTTTTTTCAAGAAAAATTAGTGTACAGATTTTTATAGGTATGATGAATTTTTATACATGATTTTTCCCAACACTGACTCCGTTGGACTATCCGGAGTCTCCTGATTTACTCTCCCGCACACACTGTCTTCTATTCGCCCTAAGCGATGTGTTTTCTTGGTACGTCTCTCCAGATATGCTGATGGGAATTATTTCGATTTTTCAAGAATAGCTGAAATAAAACAAAAAAAATGCAATATAACTCCGAATACACCGCACCCACCAGCAAAAACCATATAACTGCCGAGAGCACCCTGCCTTTATATAGTCGATGCTGAAAAAGCCAACCGCATGTACCTTGAAGCAGTATTTTTTGTGCATTTATCCTGAATTGTGGCATAATATTGCACAAAATAGCAGCGTCGTTTGTATCATCGAGATAATTTTATTATCCAGAGGCATCGCATTGAAAAAAAATGTCCTTTTATGGAAAATTTGTATTTTTATTTTAGCAATTTTTATCTGCAGCCTACCTTCCCAGGCATTTCAGGTGCAGGATTCCGATGTCTGGTATGATGACTTAACCGGAACTGCCATGACCAAGCACCCCCGTTGGACTGATGAAAATGTCAATACCCTCTTTAGTCGGACGCCTTCCTATATGTTTGTCTCTATGACCGCCCAAACCAATGCCACCGGAAGTATAAAATCTTTTAATATTTCAGCTGATTTTGATTTCAATGACACACTCGAAATGAAAATTGTTGAAAATGAACCAAGAGTTAATTTCCAATGGAAGGTACAACTGCGGGGAATGAACGGTTCAAACCCACTTAACCTCCATGCGCTACACGACCTATCGGGTGCGAATGGCGTCTTTTCTTTCCCCATCCAGAAACTAACCAATTGGCGCGGAGAAAAAGAATTTCGGATTGAAATCAATTTCGAAAATTCAAATACGGTTGCAGCACATCATTACACGCTTTTTGATTATTTCAGAGTTTACCAAAACACCACGGAGCAAATTTACTTTTGGCAGGATGATTTCGACCACAAAATGGAAATAGGGCTTGAGGTAAACAATTGGTGGGACAACGAAGCTTTTGCCTACAACGAAAATCAACATGCTGTCATCCGGTATGCAGCTGAAGGTGCGCGGGTCCATCTCACCGACAACACCTCCGGTTTAGTGCGCAGTCCCGGCGTTTATTGGGATACACAAAAATATTATATTTTTGAAATGAATATTGTTGATATCCAACCGGGTGTAAGCGGAAAAATTATTTTACTCCAGATTGACGACTACGAAGTCAACCAAAAAATCGGTACTTTTACCCGCCCAGGCCGTATAAACATTGATCTGCGTACCTTTCCTGATCTACCCTGGCAATCAGCCCATATGCTGACGGTTGAACTCCATATCACAGGCAGCCCGGGACAATACTATACGCTTGATTACATCGGTTTTTTGGCAGACAAACATCCCAAACCCCTGCCCACCGCCACCCCGCCGGTCTTTCCCAAGGGATGCTATGCTGTTCCCAATCCATTTATTCCCAGTCAAGCACCCGTCCAGTTCTTCACTCGGTTTACGAATATCCAAGAAACTTATCAAATAAAAATCATAAACCTTACAGGACGTGTGGTACGCACTTTGACTACTTTATCCTGGGATGGAAAAGATGAGCAGGGCAATCTTTGCGAGGGCGGAATTTATATCTATCAGATCACATCAGGCGAAAAACGGGTCAGCGGCAAAGTGGTTTTGATACATTAAGCCGACGGTTCTTCAAACATAACGGATATGCCACTTTATACCGTCCAGAATCATTTCCGGCACAACCTCAACTTTTTTTAAACCCGACATCATTCCCATGCCGGTAATATAACCGCCGGTTGATTCATAAATACTCACCGGCATATGCGCAAACTTTTCCACAACAAACGCAAGCTCCTTTTCACCAATCCTCTCCACATGCGCCTCGCCGGAATCATGATAGGTCTGCCATAATTTTGCAGCCTGCTTCATAAAATATTCCAGACTGATAATTTTAACAATAATTTTATAGATGCCATTAATATTGTCCCGGGCCAGTTCAATACCGAATTCCCTTAACGCCTGCTTTTCAGACATGCCGGGATATAACACCCGCGTAGCTTTGGTAATAAAAGCACTTACAATCTCAATGGCAACCCAGGACACACTTATGGTTCTTTGATAGCGTACCTTTTCTTCCTCTGATAAACTGGATAGAAATGCCTGCTCCACACCTTTTTTTTGCAACAAACTTCGCATAAATACTATACCGGTTCCCTTATAGCTCGCCATTTTCCCTCCTTGTAAGAACACCCTAACTGACAATAGTCGCTTTTAACTGCATGCATAAATCTGATATCAATCCTCGGATTTTTCCCAAATCATGACCAACATCATCTTAAAGGGCACCTCGACCTTCAGCCGGCATAATAATCATCTCTCCGGTTTTGACTGTCCGGGTATCCTGTTCTATGGTAATGGCCGCCTCTCGCCATCAAAAATATGTACAAAAGCATCATACGGCGAGGTGTGCTCACTAAGACCCTGGCCTTGCGCAAAAGCAAAAACAGTAATATTGCCAATCGTCTTATCCAAAACCGTCTTACTCACCACCGCACCGTCTTGATACTCAACCAAGTTGGTTAAATTAATTGCTTCCCGATAAAAATCCACAGGCTTACCCGGCACTCGGCATTCGCCGGGCAGGCTGCCCATTGTGTTCGCGCTGGCACGATAAACCGTTGACACCTTTGCCGCCTCCTGTGATTTCACCTTTATTCAGCCTGCGGCCGCTGTCAATCAAGCTTTTACCATCTGAATCAATTGCTTCATTTTTGCATGGTTCTTTATTCCCGGCCGAATTTCCACGCCCGAAGAAACATCCACCATATAGGGTTTCATTTTTATCAACGCTTGCGAAATATTTCCGGCATGCAGACCCCCGGATAAAATTACCGGTTTGCCAAATTTTTTCAAAGTACGGGCAAACCGCCAATTTGATAATTGGCCGGTCCCGCCTGCCTGACCCGGAACAAGGGCATCCACCAGATAAGCACTTGCCGCCGAGGCGGGATCTTTTACCGGCAAGGATGCGTCGGGTTGCGGACGCAATGCTTTAATCACACGAGACCAGGCAAATTTTTTCAAAGTTTGGTTGGATTCTTGTCCGTGAAACTGAATGCGGTCCAATCCAACTGCGTCTACCACCGCAGCAATCCATGCCGGATCCTGATCAACAAAAACACCGAACCGCAAAACATGCACTGGCAATACCCGGACGAGCGCGGCCGCCTGACGAATTGTCACCTGCCGCAGCGAAGGTGCAAAAACAAACCCAATCGCATCCGCACCATAGCGAACCGCAGCCCGGGCATCACTCACACGGGTGATGCCGCAAATTTTAATACGGGTCATAATTTTTCTGCAGCAATAATAATATCCTGAATAAGGGATGCCGGTGCCTTATGACTCACCAAAGCCCGTCCGATTAATGCTGCACGCACCCGGTCCGACGTTATCTTGGCAACATCTTCCGGCGTTTTATAACCACTGGCAGCGATCACGAGATTGTCCCGCGGCACTGTTTTGGCAATCCGGTCTACGGTCAACATATTCACTTTCAGTGAATTCAAATCACGATTATTGATTAAAATAACATCCGCACCGGCACGCAAGGCGCGTTTCAAATCCGGCACACAGTGTACTTCCACGACCGGTGTCATGCCCAGGCCGCCGGTCATCTCAATCATACGCGGTAATTTTTTATCCGGAATGGCCTCGGCAATTAATAAAACCGCATCCGCCCGGGCAGCGCGTGATTCATACAACTGGTATGGGTCGACAATAAAATCCTTGCGCAAAACCGGCAAGTTGGTATATTCCTTGACTTCTTCAATCATGGAAAGCTTGCCGCCGAAATATTTGATATCAGTTACCACAGACAAAGCCATCGCGCCACCCGCCTCATAGGCTTTGACTAATTTTTCCATCTGAATCCGCGGTTTCCAGGACGGTGACCCGGGAACTTTTTTCTTAATCTCTGCAATCACACCTATTCTCTGTGAATTAAAAATAGCTTCCCGGTAATTACGCACAGGAGGTAATGTCAGCATCTCATTGAGAAGCTTTTCAAGAGGTGCTTTTTTTTGTGCTTTTTCCACCTCCGCCTGCTTTTCTTTGACCACTTTTTTTAAAAATGCTTTTGCCATGAAAAAAATCCTCCCGATGTTTTTTTATTCATCAGCCATACCGTTTCCCGCACCCACACGCAGAATTGTCAGTCCAAACACCGGACGTCTTCCGGTGTCCCCAAACGCTGGTGGGCGCGTCCGCGATAGCGGGCCCCCAGTTGGTGACATACTGTTTTTAGTTTCTCGACGTCCATCGCAGGCATTTCAACGGCGGTTACCGTTACCGGAAATCCCGCCTGAACCGCACGGCCGATAAATGCCTGGACTGCCGAATAAACACCCTGGCCGGCCGCAGGCCGCACCCATGCGTCGTACTGCTTCTCATCCGAACTATTCAAAGAAACCGACCATTCATCAATCAAGCCCTTGCATTGCGGAAGAATATCTTTTTGGTAAATTACATCCGCATGTCCATTGGTATCCACACGCGTACGGCCGCCTTTGGCTTTCACCACCCGGGCTACTTCCAAAAGCGTCGTGAGCCGCAACAGCGGTTCGCCGAACCCGCAAAACACCACTTCTGAAAAAACGGTCGGATCGCCCATGGCCGCTATGAGTTCTGCCGCACTTGGCTCCCGCTCCAATGTCAGGTCATAGGTTTGAACCTGGCGTTGCGTGTGGCGGGGACAAAACGTACAATCGGCACTGCAACGATTGGTCAAATTAATATAAAGATGTCCCTTAATTTCATACACCAGCCGCCCGGTCCCTGAATCCAGTTTAAATAATTTCCTTGCATTGGCGCTGGTTTGTTCCATCAATGCTTCTACGGTAATGCCGCGAACTTCTGCAACCGCTTGGGCAACTTCCGCCAAATAGGCTGGTTCGTTTCGTTTACCCCGGTTGCTCTGCGGCGGCAGATAAGGACAATCCGTTTCCAGGAGCAACCGTTTTATCGGCACCTGGCGGACAACCTCACGGATTTCCTGGGATTTCGGATAGGTCAGCGGTCCGCCGACACCTATATGAAATCCCAGCTCCATGATTTGTGATAAATACGTCATCCCGCCTGAATAACAATGCATCACGCCGCCGTTGTGAAAAGGACCGGCTTTTTCTAAAAGTCGCAATGCATCCTCATCGGCTTCCCGCACGTGAACAATAACGGGCAATTCAAAGATCCGGGCAATTTCCAGCTGTTGTGAAAACGCCTGTTGCTGAGCCGCCCGGTCCGGCGCTGGATAGTCTGGAAAAACATGATAATCCAGGCCAATTTCCCCCAGCGCGACAACTTTATCCCGGCTCAATTGATCACGCAGTTCAATAAAGGATTCCGGCGATGTTCCGGGGAATTCATGCGGATGCAGCCCGACACCAAAAAAAATATTTTTTCGATCTTTAAAATATTTAAATGCCTCTCGATTGGCTGCAACCGTTGATCCGGCATTCACCATCGCGACGATACCGCTGTGTTCGGCCCGTTCCAATACCGCTTCGCGGTCCGAGGCAAACGCCTCGTCCTCTAAATGTACGTGGGTATCAATCAAACCTGTTCCTGTTTTGACGGATGTCACGTTATTTTTTTTCCTTTTCCAAACGGGGAAACAGCGGCCCGCTTTTGGCAATCATTTGACCTGCCGACAGTTTTCCCCAGCCGGCTTCTTCCGGAAATACCGGAATCCGGTTGGGAGAACCGTCTCCCAGCTGCTCTAAAATCCGCGGTGTGGTCCCGGGCATCACCGGTTGAATATAGCAGGCAACCAGCCGCAGGACCTCCAGTAGATTATACATAACCAGATCAACTTTTTCTTGCTCCTGATTTTTAAACAATGTCCAGGGGGATGATTCCTCAATATACTTGTTGGCCCGCTTAACCAGATCCCAAACCAGCGTCAGCGCACCTGAAAAATCCAGCCGCTCCATGTGTGCCGCACAGTTTTCATATAAGCTGTCCGCCATTTCCCGGAGAACATTTTTATTCGTTGCCTGGTCAATTTGCGGCACCCGGCCCCCGCAATATTTTTCCACCATGGTCAGGCTGCGATTTAATAAATTACCCATATCATTCGCCAAATCGCTGTTATAACGCCCGACCATCTCTTCTTCAGAAAAATCACCGTCCCCGGAAAAATTATTGGCGGCGATTAAAACATAGCGAAACGGATCAACACCATACTCTTTCACCATATCCATCGGATCTAAGACATTGCCGCGGGTTTTGGATATTTTCTCGCCTTTGAGATAAATAAAACCGTGCCCGAAAACCCGCTTGGGCAATGGCAGTTTTGCCGACATCAGCATGGCCGGCCAGATCACACAATGAAACCGGGTGATATCTTTGCCAATAACATGAATATCCGCAGGCCAATATTTTTCAAAATCCGCCATGTCTTGAGGAAATCCCAGCGCTGAGATATAATTAATTAAAGCGTCAAACCACACATAAATGATATGTGAGTCATCATTTGGAAACGGAATCCCCCACTTGGCGGTCGCGCGAGAAATGGAAATATCCTGCAGCCCGCCCTTGACAACATTGATAATCTCGTTGCGTCGAGATGCCGGTTGGATAAATTCCGGATTGGATTCAATATGTTCCAACAATAAATCGGCATACTTGGAAAGTTTAAAAAAATAATTTTCCTCAGCGAGCCATCTGGGTTTGGTGCCGTGGTCCGGGCAATTCCCATCCGTCAATTCGAGTTCTTGATAATATTTGTTACAGGAATCACAGTACCAACCCTCGTAGTGACCTTTATAAATATCCCCGTTTTCCGAAGCCCGTTTCACCATTTCCCGGGAGGCCGTATGATGCCCGGGCTCTGAAGTACGGATAAAGCGGTCATACGATATCTCCAGCGCCTGCCACGTTTCCTGGAATATCTTTGCCATATTGTCGCAATATTCGGCCGGTGTCTTTTTTAGTTCTGCGGCGCGTGTCTCAACATTGGCCGAATGCTCATCCGACCCGGTTACAAAACACACATCATAACCTGTCATGCGCTTCCAACGGGCCATGACATCTGTTGCTATTTCTTCATACGCATGACCAATATGCGGTTTTGAATTGGCATAGGTAATTGCGGTTGTAATATAAAATCGTTTACTCAAAGACACCCCCTTACCCCCTTCTTCAGCCTTCTTTTTATCACCTGTTTTTTATTCTTGTTTAAGTGCTGCTTTTAGTATTTCTTTTATGATTGCGATTTCCCTTGCGCCTAAAATTACTCCGGCGTTTTCCGGGTTTTGGCCCCTCACGGTGCTGATTCTGCGGGGTCTGTACGTTTGGCTGCCGTGCCGTATCCCCTTGTGGTTGCGGGACCGGTGAAGATTCAGCCGGTTGCTTAATCGTCTCTGCCGCAGGCATCAAATCCTTTTCCCGACAGGTTGTTTCACAATTTTTGCAGGGGGCCTTCATCTGCTTGGTGGTTGTTTCGGCGGATGTATTCTCCTGGCTTTTTTTTCTTTTTCCCTTTCCGCTGGCCCCTTCATATTCATATGCAAGGCAACACATCAAACGCCCGCACAATCCGGAAACCTTGGTCGGATTAAGCGATAAGTTTTGCTCTTTGGCCATGCGGATGGATACCGAGGCAAAATCCTTCAGAAACGTGGCGCAGCATAACGCCCGGCCGCAACAACCCACTCCGCCCAGCCGCCGCGCCTCATCACGAACCCCGATTTGACGCATCTCAATTTTTATTTTAAGTGCTTGGGCCAATTCCTTGACCAACTCCCGAAAATCAACCCGGTTTTCTGCAGTAAAAAAAAATACCGCTTTTCGGCTATCCAGGGTATAACTCACATCCACCAATTTCATCTGCATTTTTTTCCGGGTCACTTTTTCGCGACAGAGCTTATGGGCTTCTTGCTCCTTTTTCGTATTCTTTTTTAACTGCTCATGGTCTCTGCCGGTTGCGGCGCGTACAATCCGCTTCATCGTTGCGTGTACCCGATTTTCCGGAATTTCACGTGCCGCCCTCACCACCCGTGCGATTTGCAATCCCTGTTCACCCTCTACCACACAAAAGGCATCCAGGGACAATTTTTCGTTTATCGCGAGAAAATAATGAACACCGCCGCCTTTTAATAATTGAACACCTATTACTTCCGGCACTGTAACACCTCTACATTTTTATTATCGTGCTAACACGAACACCCGCTTGGCTAGATGCCTTGCAAAGGTCGTTCGAGCCGTATAAATAAATTCTCCAGCAGCAACTGACTATTAACATTTCTTTTCAATTGTTCCAGCGCATGCAGTAATACGCTGCATTTTTCCACCAGGGCTTCCGCTGTTTCTTGCCGGACTGCCTGTTCCAGCGCCTCCATCTGATCACGATTGATGATTACGCCCTGCCCCCCTTTTTTAAGCAGTACCAATAAATCCCGGTACCAGGTTAGCAAAAAGGAAAAAATTTCAGGCAGTTCGGTGCGGTAGTCTCCCAACTGGTTTGCCAACACCGGCCACTGACCCGGTTGAATTTCGCGCACCATGCCCAGTACTTTATGACGCAATTCCTGTAACTCCGGATCAGCCAACCGCAAGGCCTCTGCCGGCCGTCCCCCGGAAAGCATTGCCAGGGTTGCGGCTTCTTCTGAAGAAATTTCCAGACGCGTAACCAACCATGAGGTCAGCACCTTTTTTTCCAGTGCACGGAACCTTATTTCCCGGCAGCGGGACCGGATCGTCTCCAAAAGAGAAAACGGGCGGCTGGATATTAATACAATGACAACATTTTCCGGCGGCTCCTCCAACAGCTTTAAGATACTATTGGCGGATTCAAGTGTCATGGCATCCGCCGGATCAAGCGTATAAAGCTTGGTCTTGCCTTCCAAAGGTTTTAAAATCACCTCGCGCTGCAGATGCTCTCGAATTTGCTCTATTTTTATCGACTGGCCATCCGGCCCAATATGCTGGACATCCGGATGTGTATTGACCGCTATTTTTCGACAGGCCAAGCAGTCGCCGCAAGCATCATTGTTTTCCGGTGTTTGACAGTTCAACGCTTGGGCCAAGGCAATCGCTGTTGTCTTTTTACCGACGCCTTCGGGGCCCGAGAAGAGATAGGCATGCGCGATACGCCGGTTGACTAATGAACGTTTGAGATAATCAACCGCATGGGACTGCCCTCTGATTTGACTAAACGGCATGACAGCGCTTCCGGATCCATTTCATTTTTTTCATGACTTTTTCCCAGCTTTGCTCTATCACCTTCTCCAGCGGCTGATCCGCCTGAATAAGGCAAACACGGTTTGAATGCTTTTTCGCGATATCCCGGTAACCTTTGCGCACAGCTTTTAAAAAAGCCGAGGGTTGTGCTTCCATACGGTCATGCCCGGATTTGGCTTGAAATGCCCGCTTGAGTCCCTTTTCCAAAGGCAGATCATATAAAAGTGTAAGGTCCGGTTGAATGCCTCCGGTGACAAAACGATTGGCCTGTTCAACAAAAGCAGCCGGTAATTTCCTTCCTCCGACCTGATAGGCCACTGTTGAATCATGAAAACGTTCACATAAAACAATCCGATTATTCAGTAATGCCGGTGCGATGACATCCGAAACATGCTGTGCCCTAGCTGCCAAAAAAAGCATCAATTCCGCTTTGGGAGTCGGCGGCACGCCTGATGTTTCTAATAATAATTTTCGTATTTTTTCTGCCAAGGGGTGCCCCCCTGGTTCACGGGTTTCCGTCACCTTAAAGCCGGCATCCCGCAGTCGCTTTGCCAATTGCTTAAATTGGGTACTCTTTCCAGACCCATCGGGTCCTTCCAGCGTTATAAAAAATCCACGCTTCTGCTTGACCATATATATATGAAACCTTTCAAAATGATACTATTCACCGATTATGCTTTTCATAAAACACTATTTAAGATGCAAAATCAAGTACTTAATCAAAAAACAACCAGGCAGTTTTCCACAAGGCCTGTGGAAAACTGCCTGGTTGCTATAAAAACAAATAAAATCATTTAAAAACAATAATAAAACATACTCACCTTTTCATAAACCTGTGGGAAAATCTAGAAAAAAGCACTTAATTTGAAATATTCTTTCTAAAAATCGCCCCAATTCACGCACACCCAAGGTCTCGGTTGCATAATGTCCGCCTGTGATAACCGTGATCTTATTTTCTTTGGCAATATGATAAACCTGATGAGCAATCTCGCCTGTAATATACGCATCATATCCAAAACATGCAGCCTCGGTTACCATATCGCCACCGCCACCGGAAATAATCGCCACTTTATTAATTTCTTTTTTACCAAACCCAAAAACACGATGGTTCCCGCCTGTAATCTTACTTAAATGCTCTCCCAGTCGATCCTGACTGACCGGCCTGTCCAGCTTCCCGCCGATACCAATGGTAATGCCATGATAATTACCAAAAGGCTTTGTTTGCTTAAGGTTAAGCGTCTTTGCCAACAAAATATTATTCCCCAGTTTTGGGTGAAGATCCAATGGTAGATGGCTGGCATAGAGTCCGATATTATTTTCCAGCAAGTGCCGGACTTTATGGTAAAGCGGTCCACGCAAACAACTCGCCTGCCCCCAAAAAAGTCCATGATGAACAATAAGCAAATTAGCTTTTTTTTCAGCAGCAGCTTGAATAGTGTCCCGGGTTGCATCAACTGCAAGCGCTACACGTCCAACGCGTCCTACCGCTTCAACCTGAAGGCCGTTGAGGGATTGATCTACAATAGTGTCCGTTTTCAATTCTTTATCCAGACGGGCTACAACCTGCTGAAGGGTTGGCATCATGATCCATTCAACACCTTTGAGTTTATTCAAATTCCCTCAGAGTGGGGAATTCTCGGCGAACATATTAAAAACTTTTTTAGCTGTTTACTTTGCGGATTCACTCCAATATCCGGTAATGTTTTCCATAATAAAAACCTTGTCCGGCTGCATAACCTCATCCTCACTTAAAATTTTCCATTGAATCGGTTCCGGAAGTAACAGTGATTTAACCTCTGCATTTTTAATTTCAGTTTCAAACCGGCGGTCTACAATGACCAGTGAATCATCGGAATACCAAGCCGTGATGTCCCGCTCACTCCCACTCCACAACTCGATATTTTTTCTTTTGCCAAACAAATCATTCATCTGCGCGCTCACACCCTCGCGTGGTTCCGCGTGGACAACCGCCACTGTATTTTTTTTGCGCACAAGCTGAAAAAAATGAATATACGGAGAAAAATTAACATTGGCTTTATTTGCCGGAAAAGCATTGTACTCCCCGTATTTTCGGCTCCAAAGAACCGGCCATCCGGTATCCGCATACATTTTCAATACATAGCTGGCACGCTGCCCCGCCTGCATCACTTCAAACCGGTATGTCATTTCAACAAATTTTTTCATTTTTTTGGCCGGATTTAAACGCGATCGGATAATCGTCCACTCAATAACATCAACCCGAAACCATGTTTTTCCACCACCTGGATAGGGTTTTATTTTTGTTGGGAGTATTGACTGGACACGCTTATAGGGGATTAAATAAAATAAAGAAACGCCCCGGCCCCGCATATCCAACGGCGCTTGGGGAATTCTCCATGGTTTCGGGGGTAATTTAAGTGACTCTGGTCTGAAATCAGCCTGAAGCTGATCAGCGGGTTTTGTTGGACGGTCTTTTTTAATCATGGGTGCAACATCTGCTGCCGGTACGGCAGCCTGTAAAGAGGAGAACCCCATCAAAACACATAGTGCGAATAGATATATTGTAAGAAATAAACGCATCACTATTCTCCCTGAAAAATAAGCTTTATTTTCATTTCCTATCTCTTTATACTATTAGCTTATCACATTTTTTCCCGAGATTCTAAAATAATCCAACCACCTTACCCTCGGAGGTAATATCAATCTGATTGCCTGCCGGCACAGAAGGCAAACCGGGCATGGTCCGCATATCACCCAACAGGGGATAGAGAAAACCCGCCCCCACGCTGGCTTGAATATCCCGCACCGGAATTCTAAAACCGCTTGGCCGCCCTTTGAGCTTCGGATCATGTGAGAGGGAAAGATGCGTTTTGGCCATACACAGCGGCAGTTTGTCATAACCCAGGGTATTATAGAGCTCGATTTTTTTCTCAGCCGCAGGAAGATAATCCACACCCGATGCACCGTAAATTTGAACCGCAATGGTTTCAATTTTCTCTTTTATCGATGCGTCCAGCGGATACAAAAATTTAAAATCACTTTTTTGATCAGCTGCCGCCACCACTGCTTCCGCCAATTCTCTGCCGCCCTCACCACCACGAGCATGAACATCGGACGGAACAGCCGCAGTGGCGCCGAATTGGAGGGCCTGTTTTTTCACCAGCTCAATTTCATGATCCGTATCCGTCTGAAAACGGTTGAGCGCAACCACCACCGGTACCCCATGCAGTTTAACCGCATGGATATGCTGCTGCAAATTTTCACACCCTTTTATCAACGCCTCATCATTGGGCTTGGCCACAACTTCCGGATCAAGCGGCTTTCCCGGCCGAACAGAAAACGCATTGCCATGCATCTTCAATGCCCGGATCGTACAAGTCAAAATCACAGCATCCGGTTTCAAACCTGAATAGCGGCACTTAATATTCATAAATTTTTCACAGCCACAATCTGCACCAAAACCACTTTCCGTCACCACATACTCACCCATACGCAACCCCAAGTGATCGGCAATAATCGAAGAATTACCCGGCGCAATATTTGCAAACGGTCCGGCATGCACCAGCACCGGAGTATGTTCCAGTGTTTGCATCAAGGTGGGCATGATGGCATCCTTCATAAGGACCGCCATGGCACCGGCACATTTCAAATCTTCAGCCGTGACTGCTTTGCCATCCCAATTAGTCCCAATCACGATCTCACCCAGCCTTTTTCGCATATCCTGAAGATCACTGGCCAGTGCCAGAATCGCCATAACTTCCGAGGCGACGGCAATATCAAATCCGGTTTCCCGCGGATAGCCGTTTTCTTTCCCTCCCAAACCAACAGTAATTTGACGCAAGGCCCGATCGGAAATATCAACAACCCGTTTCCAGGTAATGGAAAAAGGATTGATGTTGAGTTTATTGCCATGCAGGATGTGGGAATCAATATAAGCGGCCAAAAGATTATTGGCCATGGAAACAGCATGCAAATCACCGGTCAAATGAAGATTGAAATCTTCCATGGGGATGACCTGCGAGTACCCGCCGCCGGCAGCACCGCCTTTGATACCGAACACCGGACCCAGCGACGGTTGTCGGATACAGGTCACAACACTTTTGCCGATTTTTGCCAATGCCTGGGAGACGCCAATCGTCGTGACCGTCTTGCCCTCGCCCAAGGGTGTGGGTGTGATCGCCGTCACATCAATATACTTACCCAAGGGACGATCAGATAGCCGTGCAATGGCAGACAGACTCACTTTGGCTTTGTATTTACCATACTGTTCCAATTCATCCTCTAAAAGACCTGCCGCCCGGGCAATCTCAGTAATGGGTTTTAAAGGTGCGGACTGGGCAATATCCAAATCACTCATCATTTTTTTTGACATGCGTTTCTCCCTTTTTCGCGCGATACCTATCATCAACCTATACTCAATTAACAAATCCTTCACTAAAAAACCAATGTACGATATTCCACATGCATTACTGTGTTGGCGGTAATTAAAAAAACCGCGCCGATGATCACCAGCGCGGTTTTAAATCATAGGCACTCAATTTTTCCGTATATTATTTTTTTTCTTGGATTTCTTTTTAGCCGGCTTCGATTTAATTTGTTTTTTTTCTGCCGCCTTTTTTGCATCTTTCATCGCTTTTTCCGCTTTTTCCCGCTCAGCCTGCAATGCCTTCAGTGCTTTGCCGGGATCTTCGCCCTGCTGAATTTTGCGCAACAAATCTTCCGGCGGTACCGGCATGTCATTACGCATCATTTTAATCCCGGTTTTCCGCTGTGTCTCCATACGTTTTAAAATGTTTTCAATATGCCGTTTAATCCACTGGCTTTTTTCCTCATCCATGGCTTTTTTTAATACTGCCTCAGCTTTTTCATTGCCGATGGCATCCAATCCAGCCACAGCCGCCCACCGAACTCTCTCCGCAGGATCATAGATCAATTTTCCCAATTTGGCCACCGAGGTCGAAGTTTTCAAACGCCCCAGGGCATTGGCCGCTTCTTCGCGGATGGATTCATCTTCATCGCCCGCCATCTGGTCCACAATTTTCATATCCTTCGCAGTGACCATTTCCGCCAATGCATGAGCACCTGCCAAACGAACAACCTTGTCCTTCACTTTCAATAACGGTACCAGCGCCTTACGCGCATTCTCGGTCCCCAACCGCCCTAACGCCAAGGCTGCCTCGCGCTGCGTCGTGGATTCTTTATCCCCCATAGCTTTTATCAATACCGTTTCAGCCCGCAGATCATTAATACTTCCCAAGGCCATCACGGTGGTACGCCTTACAAAAACATCCTTACTTTTTTCAAGCACCGCAATAAGATCGGGCACCGCTTTTTTCACTTTCATCCGGCCCAATGCCATGGCGGCATCGCCTTGAACCATCGGGACATCCTTTTTCAGGGCTACAATAATGGCATCAATCACTTCGGGAGAATCATATTTTGTCAGCACCCAGATTGCACGCCGACGCACCAAAACATCTTCGTCTTTTGTCCCTTTAAATAAATCGGTTAAAACCGCTTCCTGTTTAAAATTACCCAGCGCCAACATGGTCTGCTCTCTGACCAAAACCGAGGGGTCCCCCACAAAAGTCTTTATCTTTGGAAGATGATCCTTCGTGCCCAATTTCCCAAAGGTATACACCGCCGAGGCCCGAACCCGCTCGTCTTTATCCGCCAATAACGGTTCTACTTTTTCAAGCTGTGCGGCATCACCCCACGCGCGCATGGAAATCAACGCGTTTTCCCGAACCCGGGCATCTTCATCACTTAAAGCCTTTAGTAATTGCGGGATAACGGATTTATCTCCCACACCGCCCAAAGAGAGAACAGCCTCCCGGCGCTGCACGGGATCTTTGGCCACCAGCATGCGGGAATACTTACTGATCATCATCTTTCGTTTATTTTCCCAGGAACGGGGTGAGCGAAACTGAATCGAGGCGATAATGGCTGCGGCAGCGAGCGCCAGCACGGCCATTGTGATCCATATTATCTTGGTCTTCTGACTCGCCATAAATGACCCTCCTTAAATAGCTGTCGATAACTGTATTTTTCTTTATATATATAGGTCAAAAAAAACAAGATTGTAGATTATAGCATGGCTGGAAAAATCACGCACGAAAAAAATACGGCTTTCTATTTCCAGTCCGGATAAATTGCTTTAAAATCAAAGTGATCATGTACCAATTTGATGGCATGCTCGATTTTTGATGTTTCCTCAGGTGATATTTTTACCATCAGGTCATGAATCTGAGACGCAACTGTGTAGGTGTCTTTCGAACAGGTAATCACCGGAATTCGGGAGCGATAAATCAATTCCAAAATGGCCGGATGCGGAATGGTATGCCCGGTCAGAACAATTCCGGAAACCATGGCGATATCGGAATTTTCCTCAGCCAGCGCCATACCGATGACAGCCAAAATAATATCTTCCCGGTCTCCCGGTGTAATAATAAGTGATCCGTTCTTAAAATAATCCAGCGCCTGATGCGCACTCATGGCCCCGACCAGATTGTGCTTAACCGGTGCGTCCAATGCCCGCTCATCAAGATCATGATTCACCAAATCGCCCTCAATCTCTTCCATGACTTCTCTCACTGTTGGCGCTGATAAAACGTCGTCAAAGGGTATGACACCCAGTACCTTGATCCCCTTTTTTTCAAATCCTTTTATAACCAATTCCTGGACGCGTTCATATTTGTTAGTTTTAACTTTGTTGACCACAACACCCGCCAGCGGGACTCCGGCTTCTTTCAGCAAAACATAGTTTAGCGCAACTTCATCAATCGGCCGGCCCACCCCGCCGGGTGCCACCATCACCACCGGTGTATCCAGCAGCTTGGCCACCCGGGCATTGGAAAGATCCAATACGGACCCGACACCCGCGTGTCCGGTGCCCTCCACAACGACAAAATCACGGTTCTGGCTGATACGCTGGTAGGCCGCTAAAATATTTTTCTCCAGCGCATCATTGCGACCATGCCGGATAAAATCAGCGGTAAAACCCTTTCCCACTCTCACCGGATTCATGTCCTGCAAAATTGCCCGGGTATGGAATACCCGCTCCATGAGCAGGGCATCTTCATCCACCTCAGCGCCATCCGCTAAAATCGTACGCTGACCGACGGGTTTAATATATCCGACATTAAGATTTTTTCGATGGAGATTACCCATCAAACCTAAAGAAAGCAAGGTTTTCCCTACATTTTGTCTGGTTGCAGCAATAAATATTTTGCCGGTCATGGTCCCTTCCTTTTAAAAAACTACTTAGTCGCTACTGAAAAAGTCAAATTAAAACTCATTTCATGATGAAGCCTGGTCAAACGATTGAGCAAGTACGCTGCCGGGATTCGGATGATACGATGATACCTCACCTTCGTGTCCGCTATTTTACTGTCTATCCTCATCCCCGTTCCGTGCTTTGTCCTTTGGCAGCTCACGCGATCAATCGTTTGACCAGGCGATAGCGTAATTTTTGTATTTTCATACGCACAGGTCTTTTTTACTGTTTCTTCAGTATTCCCAACACTTTTCGTGTTTTTCAGGATCGACTACTTATGCTTTTGCAACAGTGCATCCATGAGTTTAATACTTCTGCCCGCATCCGCGCCATACCCGTCGGCGCCGATTTCATCGGCATATTTTTGCGTCACCACCGCGCCGCCTAAAACGACCTTAAACGGCAGTTTACGCCGGCGTACCAAGTCCACCACCTTGGGCATCTCCGTCATGGTGGTTGTCATCAAAGCGGACAACCCGATAAAATCCGCCTTGTGTTCAATCGCCTTTTCAACAATTGTTTCCGCATCCACAGACTTTCCCAGATCAATAACCGTATAACCATTGTTCCGCAATAAAAGTGCGACAATTTTTTTTCCAATATCATGTACATCGCCTTTGACCGTCGCGATGACGCCGCACCCCTTTTTTTTATGATCTTCCTGCTTCAAATAGGGTGTCAAGTACGCAACACCTTTTTCCATCGTCTCCGCAGATCCAATCAACTGCGGGAGAAAGTACTCGCGTTGATTGAATTTGTCCCCAACCAATTGAATGGCAGGCACCATGATCTTCTGGACAATTTCAATGGCTTTCGTCCCCTGATCCAAACATGTCTGCAGCAACGGTTCCACCACATCCTTGTCCCCTTTGACAATACATTCTTGAACCCTCTCGGTCGGCGTTTGATCCGGTTGCTTCGTTGAGGCGGCCGGTCCCGAAACAGCGCTGTCTTTAAAACGTGCAATAAACCGCCTGCTTTGCAAGTCACGGCCGGTCAATACTTCCGCGCTGTGCTTAACATCCATCACCAACTCAACTGCGGGATTCGCAATCACTGCAGACAAACCCTGCCCGGCGGCCATGGCCAAAAATGTACTGTTGACCAATCCCCTGGCAGGCAGCCCAAACGATATATTGGAAAGACCCAGAACAGTATTGAGCTTCAATTCCCGGGTAACATAGGCCAGGGTTTCCAATGTCGTTCGGCTGTGCTCCGGATTGGACGAAACCGTCATCACCAGCCCATCAACGACCATCGCCTGACAATCGATCCCGGCTTTTTCACAGGCGGCAATAATCGTTTTCAGTACTTTTTTTCTTTCCGTCACCGTCTCCGGTATGCCGGCATCATCCAACGGCAGCGTGATAAATGCAGCACCGTACTTTTTCAAAACCGGTACCAAGTGCGCTAATTTTTCCGCCTCACCTGAGAGTGAATTCACCAGCACCCGGCCCGGATAAATCTGCAGAGCCGCTGCAATGACTTCCGGCTTGCTTGAATCAATGCAGAGCGGCAAATCCGAAATCACTGCCAGTTCTTTGACTGCCTGGACCATCACGGCTTTTTCGTCAATCCCGGGCATGCCCACATTCACATCCAGAATATCCGCACCCTGCTCTTTTTGCTCCCGGGCAAATTCCTTGACCAATCCCATTTGACCGGCCTTGAGTGTCTCCTGTAATTTCAATTTTCCGGTTGGATTGATCCGCTCACCAATAACCCGGATCGGTTCAGCTTGTCCGGCATCCAAACGCACACTCTTGCGCGCACTGGATATCAGCAGCGGCAAGGACGCTTTTGCCGTAGTGTCCCGCTTACACCCCTTGAGTGCTTGCGCACTCAAGTGAATATGCTCCGGGGTCGTCCCGCAGCACCCCCCCAACCCTGAAACCCCTGCATCTAAAAACGGTTTGGCAAATGCAGCAAAAGCATCGGCTGCCATGGGAAAAACCGTCTCACCTTTTTGTATCACCGGCAAACCCGCATTGGGCTTCACAAAAATGGGGATCGTGGCCCAGGGGGCAATGGTTTTCACAATTTCCAGCATTTTATCCGGACCGGTTGAACAGTTGATGCCAAAACCTGCCGCACCCAATGACTGAAATACATTAAGACAGGTCAAGGGATCACTCCCGGTGAGGGTTCGCTGGGATTCATCAAACGTCATGAATACCACAACCGGCAAATCCGTCATTTCTTTGGCAGCCAGCAATGCAATCCGCGCTTCCTGGATATCAATCATGGTCATGATGGCAATAAAATCAACACCCGCTTCTCCCAAAGCCTTGGCTTGTTCCCCGAATATTTCCAGCCCTTCCTCAAATGCTGTTTCTCCAAAGGGCTGATAAAAAATACCTGTGGGTCCCATTTCACCGGCAACCCATTTTTTTTCTTCCCGGGCAACCTGAAGTGAAATTTCAGCCAACCGGCGGTTCATTTCAGTGACCTTGGTTTCCAAACCGTAATTTTTCAGTTTGATACGGTTGGCGCCAAACGTTGGGGCCAGGACAACATCCGCACCTGCCTGAAAATAGTCTCGTTGGACTCTTTGGATAATTTCGGGATGTTCAATACAAAATGCTTCAGGCGAGACTCCGACCGGCATGCCGTATTTCTGGAGCAGGGTTCCGGTCGCACCATCGAACAGGAGCGTTTTTTTATCCAGCATCTGCTTGAAGGGTTCAGTCATTTACCGTGTCTCCTCTAAAAACCGGCAACAGTGCCGTCACTGTTTTCTCCGGAAATAAAATATTGCGATCATTTATAGTAATGCCATAGGCGGCGAAGTTCAATGCTTTAAAAAAATACTGCTGATGGGAAAGAAAAAAATCACCATAGCCGCAGGATAAACGCCGGCCGAGGGAGCACCCCGTCCGGCGTGTCTCCACGCCAATCTCCTGCTCAATAAAATCCAGTCCAAAATCAACTTTTTCAGATAAAACTGCGTCTAAAATACTCGCCATCTCCATATTGCCCTGTTCCTGGTAGTGCTGTAGCTCTGTATAATTTTCCAACATCACCGAGGCGCCTAAACAAAATACCTTCTCCGCTTTCGAAAAGCGCTCCCTAATCAAATTGCTCTGGAAACGATAATCCGGCAGTACGATCACATCCTGTTCAATGGAAAATGCCTTCTCCATATAAAACACGCGGACTTTGCTCTCCATGACAAATCGCTCAATGATCGGTTCATATTTAGGCAGAATTTCATCTTTGGCTGCCGTCTTTTCACGGTATCCCAGCCGGGTCCAGATGGGCATACGCGGTACCGTGTTGAGCGGTAAAATTTTAACTTGTAAATCAGGCATGATAAATTCCTTTATAGCGTTTTAGTGAAAAAATGTGCCGACATTGGATCCTTTATTTAAATCAATTTCCAGTATCCATTCCGGGCAGAACCGACCCTGTGAATCAAACCCTCTTCCTTTAATTTCTTAATATTCCATTCAATGCCCCTGCGGGTTAAACCTGTCTGATCCATTAGCTCTTTTTGAGTGATTTTAGGGTTATCTTTAATCAAGGCCAAAATTTTCACCACAGTTTTTTCCACAGTCTTCACCACAGTTTTTTCCACAGTTTCGTCAGGTGATATTAACTCTATACAAACATTTAGAAAAATTGTTTGCCTAACTTATTACCATTGATATCATACGACTCTTGTTTAACTTTATTACCTTTCTTCCATTTTATTCTATATTTCACAAATCCTGTTTCCTCCCAATATTCTCGTTCAATTCCGTGTTTGCGATCATTTTTGTATGTAATATCACGTAAAAGCTTATCATTTCCTGAGTAATGTTTAAATATCCCATGTTGTTTACCATTTTTATAAGTTCCGGACTCATATCCTCCAGTAATGAAAAAAAGCTTCCACGTACCTTCGCGTTTACCATCTTGATTAGTTCCGTATTCTTTTAAATCACCATTTTCACGGTGCCATTTAAATGGACCCTCAAGTTTACCATTTCTATAAGTTGCAAGATCTCGTAGTTTCCCATTCTCAAAATAGCCCTTAATTTCTCCATCCATCTTGCCATTTATATAATTCCCTCCCCATTTAATTTACCGCTTTTAAAATAACCTTTAAATAATCCTTCGCGCTTGCCGTTTATATAATTATCTAAATCCATTAATTGTCCGGTCTCATAATATGTTTTTCTCAATCCTTCTCGCTTACCGTTTTTATAATTTACTTCTCCTCGTAATTTTCCGCTTTTATAATATATTTTCTCCAAACCTTCCCGCTCACCGTTTTTGTTAGTTCCTTCATATATAAATTCACCTATATCTGATCGATATGGCCCATTATCTGATTCGAAATAATTATCAGACACCTGGGTATTTTGTTTTTTATCCAGTGATGTTTCGGAATTAGCATAACTTGGTACTAATAAAATGTTTAGAAATATAAGTATATTAATGATTTTTAAATTCATTAATGCTCCCCTCCCCCGCAAATATGTGATCGTCTTTCTGGAACAGCTTAGTTGGCTCGCCTATTAAATTTCGCATGTTTATTTAATACTCCGATTTTTTAAACCCTTTTCCAATATGACCAAGTAAGTTTTATCAGCACAACTAGCTCAACCCCGTGACTGCCGCAGCGGTTCTGATTAAAAAACATCCCGCTCGCCTGTGTAAACCAGCACTTGATTATCCAAACGGATAAATCACACGGTCGCACAATTCTCCCGGATTTTTTTTAAAATATAAATTGATAGTAGCCATGCACTTCTATATGTCTGGTATGAAAATAAAAACTGTGCTGTTGGCAAACGTCTAAATTCTTTTTGAGGATACCATTCACTTTCGCCCAATCCATCACTTGGGGTGCAGTTTTTTCATTTTCAAAACAGACACTATAGGAGCGCACCACACACAGTAACTTTACTTTCATTAATCTACGTCTTCGAAAGTGTAATCCCCTTGGAGCCTTGATATTTCCCGCCTTTATCCGCATAAGAAACCTGCGGTATTTCTTCACTTTGCAGGAAAAGTACCTGGGCAATACCCTCATTTGCATAAATTTTAACCGGCATGGGGGTTGTATTCACAATCTGCATGGTCACATGCCCTTCCCATTCCGGCTCCAGGGGTGTCACGTTGACCAAAACACCGCAGCGGGCATAAGTGGACTTGCCCGTACAGACGGTGATGATATTTCTGGGAATCCTGAAATATTCCAAAGAGCGGCCCAGACAGAATGTCTGCGGCGGTAGTTCTAAAACCTCACCGATAAAATCCCGGAAATCCTCCGGTCGGGCTTTTTTGGGATCAACAACCTGTCCGGATGACTGTGGTTGATAGATTTTAAACTCATTGGTTAGCCGCATATCATATCCGTAAGAAGAAATACCGTAAGATACCACCCCGCCGGAAACCGGTTCACTGCACGGCTCTATCATGCCCTGCTCAGCGGATAATTTTCGAATAAGGTGATCAGGCAAGACCATATTAAGCTCCTTTTATTCCATTTTTATTTATTACATTTTCACTCGACTTTTTCAACTTTCCCTAGCGCGATATCAAACTCCGCCGGGGATGCGCTTTTGCAGCTCGCGAAAAGCCCGCCGCTTACAAAACTCGGTTTCGGAATAATTTACGGTGTTTTCCGTAAATTTGAAGAAATCGAGCAAAAATAGAAAAGGCCTCCGCAGAGCGAAAAAAGCACATTCACGACGGAGTTCAACTCAAATATGTAAAAGTTGTGATTTTCATTTTTGCAGCCAATCCAGGATTAGCCTTACGCCAACCCCTGTAGCCCCTTTTCCAAACACAGGACCCCCGACACCCCAGGCAGTTCCTGCAATATCCAGATGGGCCCACGGTGTGGTCCCGACAAATGCCTCCAAAAATGCGGCACCGACAATTGTTCCTGCTCCCGATTTGTTACCCATATTGGCAATATCGGCATTTTCGCTTTTAATTAAATCTTTATACTCATCCCACAGGGGTAATTGCCAGAGCTTCTCCCCGGATTTTACAGATGCCTTTTCCAGTGCTTTTGCCAGCCGCTCATTGTTGGTTACCAACCCGGAAGCAACATGACCCAGCGCAACAATGACCGCACCGGTCAATGTTGCGAAATCAATGATCGTCTCCGGATTATATCTTTTGGCATAAGTGAGTGCGTCTGCCAAAATCACCCGCCCCTCTGCATCTGTGTTTAAAATCTCAATTGTCTTACCGGATAAACTTTTCACAATATCCCCGGGACGGACGGCTGTGCCTGACGGCATATTTTCCGCAGCCGGGATGACTCCCAGCAAATTCACCGGGAGCTTGAGTTCGGCTGCTGCCTGAAAAATACCCAACACGGTTGCTGCACCGCTCATGTCGTAACGCATCTCATCCATTTTTGCCGAAGGTTTCAGTGAGATACCACCTGAGTCAAAGGTCACCCCTTTGCCCACAAGTGCAATCGGCTGCCGACCCGGCTTCCCTCCCCGGTAATTCAATTCAATGAGGACCGGAGGATGCGGACTACCTGCACCCACTGCCAACAACGCACCAAAACCTTTTTTTTCCAACGCCTTTTTCTGAAGAACGTTACACGTCATTTTGGCATACTTCCCGGCAATCTTTTTGGCCTCACTCGCAAGACCTTGCGGAAAGAGCTTATTCGCGGGCCGGTCTGCCAAACATCTGGTAACGTTGATGGCCGCTGCAACCTTCTCCCCTTTTTTTGCTGCTGCCAGACATACCGCCGGCTTCCGGCATGCCAACACAATCTCCAATCGTGTCTTGCCAGTCTGCTTATGCTCTGGTTTAAATTCAGTGTTTTTGTAGAGTGCCAGATGGCTGATTAAACTGAGTGTCATGGCTGTCTCTGATGCATCTGCCTCGGGGGGAATAAAGGATTCGAGATCAAAGGTAAGGGTTTTTATCTTCAGTTGAACCGCCTTTTTGACAATGCGTGCACAGGCTTTTCTAATTTTATCCAGGGTTACCTGATTTCTTTTACCTATATAATATAGAAGCAGCCTATCCATTTCTTTACAGGCTGGATAGAGGACATGCAACCCCTCTTTTTTCCCTTTGAGGTCCCCGGTTTTGTTTATCTGTGTGACTTCTTTTTGGACTGCTACCGGAAGTCCTTTCACGTTCAGCACATCATAAACACCCAGTACACAATTGGTGCTTTTCTTCACGGCATTATAATCAACAACTTTTACTGACATTGAAACCCTCCTTAAAAAACTCGCTATACTTTTCCAAATACTATTTTGGATCGCTGCGCTTGTGGGACAAATTCTGTAAAGAGAATTTAGTTTACGATGAGTAAAAAATCCAGGCAAGATAAAAAATGAAAATCCAGCGTACACCAACACGCTGCCTCGGATCATTACCCGGACCCACTGCTCTCCAGTTATAAAAATCCACGGGCTTACCCGGCATTCGCCGGGCAGGCTGTCCATCGTGTTCGCGCCAGCACGATAAAACACACTATCTTCTATTCACCCTACGTGATGATTTTCATCCAAGAGGCATGACTTCCTGCTTTGATTTCCCTCAGGCCGGGCTTCCTCTCCGCCGGACCAACCGAATACCCAAACCCCGAATTATATCAATGTGTATAATTTTGTTTTTATAAAATCCCCCTATTTCGATACTTATTTAGCACTTAAAAATAATAGATAGTCTTATTTTTAAAGGATTTCACAGCACAGGACATTTTTAGCCATTTTTTTACTATTTTGGTGTTTTTCAAATAATGCGGCTTATTTAAATTATTGAATCCACTTCTATTTTGCCTAACCCAAACTCGTTCTTTGAACAAACTATCTTCTACACGCTTGCTCAAATTTGATTTCCTTAATTTTCATGACTGCTCAGGAAATAAAACGAAGCTTTTTTTGGAACGGCATACGCAGGACTCGCAAATTAATTTTTAAAAAATAATTTGTGCGAAATTTTTTCCCAGGCATTTTTTTTACAAAGATAATTTTTCTTCCTCTCCCACAATCAATTATTTTCTTTATTTACAGCGATTTTATTCCCCGCATACGTTTTTTAAAGAATACTTTATTCTACCCCGCAACCCGTGTCCACCCATGTTTCTAAAAAAAATACACACATCAAGAATAAAAATTTTTTTGTGGTCTTACTTTTTTTTATCGCTTGGCAACTTTAAAAATTAAGTCTTATTTTATACAAAATTCATTCCATTGCATTCAGCCGACAGAATTTTCGTATACGGTTACAAGGCACGAAAGGTCGTCACCCATTCCTTGCAAGCACCAGTGTTTATGAAATTGGCACGATTATTATTATCTGATAATTATACTTTTTGGAATAATGCTGGTTTTTTGACTTTTTCTGTTTTTTCGACCAATACTTACTGTGCTCGAATTCCCAGCCGGTGATGACTGTAAAATTCTGCCATCTGACACAAAAATTTATTTAATAGTTGATGGCGTTTCATCCCAAATTCCATCTATCCGGATGGATACTTGAAGGACGAGACTTCAGTTGGTCACCCACGCGCTTGCCCGGCGGACTTTTACCCGGCACCCGGCATTTGCCGGGTGCCGGGTGCCGGATCAGAGCAGAAAAATTGAACCTCTTTTTTTATTCGGACGGTGTTCGAGAATGATCGAGAGCTTGGTAGAGTGATGCCAATTCAAAAATGGACAGCGTTTCAGGACGACGCTGTGAATCTATCCGGGCGCATTGTAATCCTTCTTCCCATTTTGTCAGCTCCGGAACATTCTTCAACCCCTGAAGACAGTTGCGCAGAGTTTTTCTGCGATGCGTGAACATGGCATGTACGAGATAAAAAAACGCATCCGGATCGGAAAGCGCTACCAAAGGTTGGGACCGCTTGACAATTTTCACAAGTGCGGAGCTTACCCGCGGAGGCGGATTAAACGCGCTGGGCGGAACCTTGATTATATATTTAGGTTCACCGTAATACTGAACAGCAATGCTATAGGATGAATATTCTTTGGTCCCTGGCTGGGCGCACATCCGGCGTGCCACCTCATCTTGTACCATCACCACCATCTCATCACAACCTTTGTCTGCTGCCATGGCATAAATCACCATCTGCGATGCTAAATAATAGGGTAGGTTGGCAATAAGCTTGATTCTGGGATATCCCTTTTGGCGTATCTCCTCGGAAAGTGCTGTCCAATCAATCTGGCGTGCATCTTGTAGATGGATGCTGAGGTTATCAAAATGCCCGAACTTTTCATGCAGCCGATTTGCCAACCGCTCATCCAATTCTATCGCAGTTACAAAAGAAGATTTCTTCAATAATGCCTTGGTTAATATCCCTTTTCCCGGTCCAACTTCAATAATACCGTCATCCGGCATAATTTCTGCCGCTTGAAGTGCCTTAGCAATATATCGTGTTTCTTTTAAAAAATGCTGTCCAAGTTTTGGTCTTTTCACGATTTTACCTTTCCTGATGCAACCACCATCTGACTTGCTGTCAAAATTGCTGCGATCATAGACCCCGGATCGGCTTTCCCTTTTCCCGCCAAATCAAATGCAGTACCATGATCCGGCGAGGTCCGGATAATCGGTATGCCCGCAGTAACATTCACACCGGTATGTAATGCCAATAATTTAAAGGGAATCAAACCCTGATCATGATACATACACATAATTAAATCATACTGACCTTGCAGCGCAGACACAAAAAGCGTATCAGAAGGAAACGGACCCAAATAGCGTCCCTTTCTTCGTTGGTTTAATTCCTGCATTGCAGGTTTAATTTCTTTTTCCTCTTCCTGCCCAAGCATCCCTTTCTCACCGGCGTGAGGATTTATTCCGGCAATTGCAATCCGCGGATTTCTAATTCCAAAATATTTTTTAAGTGTCTCTTCGGCCGTTATTCCTGTCCGGATAACAAGTTCCTTTTTTATCATTTTTACTGCTTTTTGGAGGGGATGATGAATAGTCGCTAAAACAATCCGAAACGGCCCATTCACAAACATCATAGAATAGTCCTTGGTTTTAGTTGTTTTTGCCAGTACCTCAGTGTGTCCCGTATAGGGAACCCCTATTTCACCCCATGCTTGCTTGCAAATGGGTGCTGTTACAATTGCATCTACTTTTTTATCCAAAGCCAACTGTATTGCACTTTTAACAGCATCATAGGATGCCTGACCGGTTATTTTTGACCATTTCCCCAGCTTGATTATTCCTTTTAGGGTATCTATTTCCAGCATGTTTAAATGATTCGGCTTGTAGGCGCTTGTAATTATATTATTTATAATATTTAAGGGTATTTCTATCTTTTGTCTTTTCAGAGCACTTTCAAAAACCCTTCTGCTCCCCAAAACAATTATCTGAACCTTTTTTTTAATCTCTTTATTCTGAATTGCTTTCAGGATCACTTCCGGACCGATCCCTGCCGGATCACCCATCGTCACGCCGAGCAATGGTTTCCTCATCATTTCACCCTCTATTCTTTTTTTAGCCCAGGATTTGCATAACAGTACATACAACCATCCGGACAAGCTAAATCATAAGATCCAATATCAATGGATTTGCTACAGCAGCAATTTTTTCTCTGTCCTGTATCTTTTGCATGCGATGCCCTCAATTTTGTTGGATGCAATTGAGTTAAATAATGACCATCAACACATTTACCATTTGTTACTCTATTTGGAATATCTATATCTAAACAACAGCCCTCAATTATTAGGCCTATTTCTCTGGCTATTTTATATAGATATTCTATAACCACTCGTTGTCGGCTTCTTCTTAATGAATAGTGATGAACTCTATACTTTTTCGCCCGATAAACAGCCTTCTGATACCAATGACATATAGAAATGGTTACTTTCTTTATTCCTGCCTGTTTGGCGGCCATTGCAATCTCTTTAAAATAATGAACATTAGATTCAATTTTTGATTTCTCTCGCCAAAATAAAATTGGATCAAATCGCCAATTCACCCTTGCCGGATTCTTTGAAATCTCCGCCAGTTGCTCAAACTGAGAAAGAGCCGCTTGATAGGGAAAAATTCCAGGCTCAATACGTGTTCCACCTAATCCTGTAACTGTAAAATGAAAGTAAATCTGATGAAATCGCTTAACCTGATCAAGCAGGCCAGCGCGATTATTGATTAAATTGGAGAAATCCTTTGACCAAAGAACCAATGTATGGACTTCTTCCGGATGTATCTTGACCTGTCGGGTTTTTCCATTATAGGGATTCTTGACAGGTGCATATCCCTGCCGGATCCATTGTGCCAGGTGATCCGGAAAAACACGCGTCAAATCAGTCCGGCGTGATGCTGAAATAATCGGGAGCATACACTTATTGTGCCATCTGGTGTGCCAGTATGTACACTGTACGGTCGATCCGCTTAATTTTTTTTGCCACTTCGGTAAGTGCTGTTCTTTTCAGCTGCCCGTTTCGAATCCCGGCCAGATGGGCATGATATCCCGCCATAATATTTTTTATGGCAAAATTTCCCAGCTTGGCAGCCAAGAGCCGGCTATGGGCTGTGGGGGTGCCACCGCGCTGGATATAACCAAGTACCGAGAGTCGTACACGCAGTTTAGTGTACTTGCGAATGCTCTGGGAGATTTTACCCGCATCACCCGCGCCTTCCGCCATAACAATAATTGAGGAAAATTTCCCCCGCTGATGTCCCCGGGTAAGTGACCTGCATATTTTTTCAAGATCATATTTTATCTCCGGAACCAAAACCGCTTCTGCGCCGCAGGCCAAACCCACCTCCTGGGCAATAAAGCCATTGTGCCGCCCCATGACTTCAATAATAAAAATCCGTTCATGCGATGTTGCTGTATCGCGGATTTTATCAATTCCCTCCACCGCAGTATTGACTGCGGTATCAAAACCGACGGTATCATCGGTTCCATAGACATCATTATCAATCGAAGCCGGAACCACCGCCACCGGAAGTTTGATTTCTTTTTGAATGACATTGGCAGCTGCCGAACTCCCGTTGCCGCCAATGACCACCAAACCATCCAATGAAATATCACGAATATTTTTATAGGCCCTTTCCCGGTATGTCTTCTGCCTAAATTCAGGACAGCGAACTGTTCTGAGGATGGTCCCGCCCCGGTTGATAATGCCGCCCACACTGCGTGAATGCAGGGGTGCAAATTCACCCTCAATCAATCCCCAGTAACCGCGAAAAATACCGGTAACATGGAGCTTGCGGTCGGTTGCGCTGCGTACCACCGAACGAATGGCGGCGTTCATTCCCGGAGCATCACCTCCTGAAGTCAATACACCAATATGCTTAATTTTTTTCATGCGCCCCCCTCAATACTGCGTATGTCCGGTTCCCGCGTTTCAGCGGATGTATTTAACTACAAAAGCTCTCGCGTGTGGCCAAGCCCGGAGGAATCATTTCCAGTATTGGAATCAAATATATAATTTTTCCATTCCCTATAAACCAAGCTGTAATCACTTATTGTTTAAAAGTTTTTTTGTTTCCAATACTGGAAATGATTCCTCCGGGCTTGCTAACCTGCTGTCTTAAATAATTTTCACGGTCAAAGACGCCGGACTTCCGTGCTATGATAAATCATATTCTATGAAATCACCAGGATATTTCCGGCAGGATTACTCGATATCTAGAACAACAAATTCCACCCGGCGATTTTTCTGACGCCCGGCACGCGTTGCATTGTCTGCGACCGGCCGGGCCTCGCCATACCCAACCGCAAGCAAATTTTCCTCAAAAAGACCTTGTTGCTCAACCAGATACACTTTGACAGCATCTGTACGTTTTTGGGAAAGGGTTAAATTAGAGTTCTTGGCACCCTGAGAATCAGTATGCCCTTCAATGCGAATTCGCACCTCCGGAAATTTTGCCATCTCGGCAGCAATTTCATTCAGGGTATCGAGTGATGCCGCTGTCAGGGTGGATGATCCACTGGTGAATTGAATTTGCTGAAACTGACCCAATTCAATTTTACGAATGATTGTCTTGATTTTGGCTGCCAGTGCTTTTTTTCTAACCTGTGGTTTTGGTGTCGGTATTGGCGTAGGTGCTGCGGTCGGGGTTGGCATAGGTGTCGGTGTTATCACCGGGGCAAATACATAGGAAAGGGATATCCGGTGGGTTGATCCAAGAAAACCATAAGGAACAAAGGCATAATCCACCTTTAAATTATTATATAAAATGCCGATACCGGCGGATAAGCCTGCTGCCGCATTGGTCCCAAAATCAATATAAAGCGCATCATTATCAATTTTTTCCTGATAACCATAGCCTACCCGAATCGCGATAATTTTCTCAAAAGTATATTCTGCACCCAGGGATATTTCTCCTGCTTGTTCCAATAGCTGATTATAATCCATGGAAAGCAGCAAGGCATCCATCGGCCGATACGCGACACCCGCTTTAATATTAATCGGAAGCCTAAAATATTCTTCCGCAACACTACTGGCAGGCCCTAAATTCTGGACCACCATGCCGAGCGTAATTCCCTGCCAGGGAAAATGGTATAAAAAGCCTATATCCAGCGCCCACCCGAAACTGGCCGCCGCATCAATGGTCTCAGAAAACAGCTTTAAACCTGCGCCCAAATACATGCTCTCATTAAACGGGATACCATAGCCTGCTGTAAAACCGACATCTGCCGTAGAAAAGGTGCCCCGATCAGGATCGTCCGGTGTATCTCCTTCATCCGACCGCAGCAGCGTTCCGCCATTTAAATAAATGAGTGAAATACCGGCAACACCAAAATCCAGCGGAATCTCTCCTGCAATATGATCGTAAAAAATATCTTCAAACCAGAAAACGTGCATGGCGGTAACTTCGGGGTACTTTAATTGACCCAATCCGGCAGGGTTCCAGTAAATGGAGGTAACATCATCCGAGACAGCTGCATACGACTCTCCCATCGCCACCGCACGCGGACTCACTCCGATTTTATAAAACGTTGCAGCAGTGGTACCCTCGCCCGAGATGGCTTGAGAGGCTTGTGGGAGTAGTAGTAAAACAGCAACCATAACTAAGGTAAAATATTTATTTTCCACAAAAATTTGCTCCATAAAAACTATCTTAACATCGCACCTACACTGCGTCAATCACTGTCCGTTTGAACAGCCTTCCCGGCACCCAAACATCCTCCTGACTAAAAAAATACTTTGCTCACATCAATCGCTCAATGCCATCCATTGTCCAACCTGAATCACCCGATACCTTGCTTTAAGAACAACTTGACATATTCCATATATTGTTATTAAATCGTATCCAATTACAATATATTGTGTTTTTAGGATAAAATTATGTTCAAATCACTTAGCAACACACAATTGATGGTTATGTTTTTGGGATCAAAAAAATTATTAAAAACCCATTCCAAAAGCAATCTTCCCCGCTTGATGGCGACGCTTTCAGCTGAATTGCTTGATAGAAATTTTATAGCGTTCAAAGGATGGTATGATTTCAGTCGGTGGGAAAACTATCATCAATTCACCATGAAGCCGTATCAAAATCATGCTCTTACCACTTCATTTTCCCAAAATTAATTCTGTTTTACCGGTGTTCCAAACTTCTTGTCCAAGTATGATCCCATGGTCGCCACTTCATAAACCGGACAGGGGTGTGCTATGCCTTTGAGCATTACCGGATCTTGGTTAAGACGTAAAACAATCTTTTTCTTTAATTTATCATCAAAATATGCGAAGAATCCCTGTTTTTGATGCTCACATGTCTCGTCATCAAACGATTCCATATTTGCTTCTTGCTCTAACTGTGAAAACAAATCCTGAGTAATGACAATCCCGCGATTATAGAGCTTTTTATCCCATGTATACGCATTAAAAGGAAAGGGCTGAGAAAAATGTGTATCAATATACTTGCGTACCAGGTCTGAAGATCCGGAAAGCCGGGCAGCCTGAGTTAATTGCGGTGAAATAACAATCGGGATCTTTTCAATTGTCGTATCTTTTTCGTCGCCCACCAATGCCAGAAACAACTCTCCATTGGTTAATGCGACTCCCACATCCACCCGCGGCATGGAATACGCTGCTGCAACCTTGGCCAGCATTTTTTTCATATCCGCTTCACTGATTTTCTCCTGCTCAAGGGCTGCCAGCTCATTTAAAAACTCCCGGACCTTGGCAGGAACTTTTGCTGATGCCATCTCAGCAAGCCCCTGTTTGATTTTCGATGACTTCCGAAAATCAAACCCCAGTCCGGCTGTCTGTTGATAGATATCCTTGGCTTCGCGGAGATGTTCCGCGCTGGATACTTTCCGCAATTTATAAAACTGTGCTGTGATGGTGTAGGCTGCCCGAATCGCTTCAACGCCTTTATTATAATAGGCCGCATAACCATCCCCGGCAAAATAAATTCTTTGCCCGTTGCACTTGAGCGCTGAAGAATTGACCGCATTAAGATACGGGGTTAAAAACGAGGCTGTATCCTTGGTTAATTTCATCGTCGTTTCGGTTGAATTACGCAAATCAGCAAAAAGAAATACGACCCGGTTCCTGCGCTGCTGCGCATGTGGATAGATATCCCCTTGCGCCTGGCAAAAGAAAAGATTGCCTTCTGCATAGTTATTTTCAATTTCAGCCCGCCTTTTTTCCCAAACCGGCTCAAGTGCCAACCGTTCCCAATTAGGACTGGTCTGGCTGCGATAAACCATTTCCCAACTGCGCCAAATACGTATCCCCTGCCAACTGACCGCACGGTTACTGTCCCTGCCGTATTGCCTGCGCACAAGCTGAAAATCCTCTGTATGGCAAAGTACTTCTGAACAGCGCATAGCACTATCTTGAAATTCCTGCAGAAGGTCCTTTTTTACGAGCCTGCCAAACAATTGTTTTTTGCTTTTTTTAATAAATCTTAAATTTTCCTTGATCTGATCGCGAATGCCATCGGTCTGACGTGAGCGTTTGACTTTCAATATTTTAAAAAAACGCCTTTGAACGGCAGGTTTGTTGTATATTTCCTCTAATTGCCTTTCATTGGAAATATATGAAAAAATATCTGCCGGATCCGGGCATGTCCGGATATATTCCCGCAACGTTGTTCGCAGCAGCCGGTGTGCATTTTCAAAAACCAGTTTGTGACGAAGTTCCCGCTGACGACGCAGTGAGGACACCAGGCGGTTACGGTCTCTGCTTTGGGCTAAAATCATTTTTAGTGACCGGAATTCGGCAAAATTTCGGCGCAAGTGCGTGATGCTGTACTGTTTGCTCTTTCCCATCCCCTCTTTAAAAAGCGTGATCAACTGGGTCCGCAAGGCATGAGAAATCTGATACGGATTAGGACCGGCGAGTATTTCCTCGACCATCCCGGCATCGGCAATATCAATAAAACTCAGGACAAAGGGATTCAAAACCCGCAGACAACCTTCATCCGGCAGCGCCTCACCCAACTCCTGTTTACGAATACGTCCCAGCCCCTCACTTTCTTCAACATTGCGAAAGGCCAGCGACAGACACCTCCCAATTGTAAAACGGGCCAGCGTGGCTAATTTCCCAAGTTGATCCACCTGTTTATCAAAGTATTCAGAGATCATTTCCGCGATCAAGGTGGTCATCGCCAAAGAGGTATAATAATTTAATCGAAAAATACCCGTAATTCGCTCCTGCTTGAGGGCATTCACACGAATATTCCAATATGCTTTGGTCAAAGCGACCACGTCTTCATGGACCCACTTCTGAAAATTATCCAAACTGAGAAAGGGCGTCTCACACCATTGGTCAAAATAAATGTCCACCAGCTCAGCATGCCAATTCTTAAAAACCAGCACCTCACCGCCGGCTTTATCGGAAAACGTATCCTCCCGGTTGGTCTGCCAATCGGAAAAATTCATTTTTTGGGGAGCCGAACGGTTCTGAATAATTTCAATTAATTTGTTGATCGTATAAAAGATAAGCGTCTCAAAATCATTGTCTGATGCTTTGCCGGGTGGAAAGGCAATTTGTTGAAAACGCATTTTGCCCCCATAATTAATCTCTGAAGGTTTATGCTCAAAATAAAAATAATTGGCCCGTTCCGGCAGGTCCTTGCGAATGCGCATCGGCTGTTAATCCATTTCCTTTTTAATTTTCTCAATATTGGCCCGGGCCTTTTGGTGGTCGGGATCCAATTCCAGCGTTTCCTCCCACAAAATAAAAGCTTTGTTCAATTCCCCTCGCTGATACGCTGCCAACCCATCCTGGTAGGTTATTTGCGCCTGCTGTTTGTTTTGCTCAACCGCACCGGCCTTTTCCTTTTTCGCGCGTATAAACCACTCCTGATATTCTTTGTCATTCGGATCTTGGGCAACCGCTTGTTCCCATAGCGTGATCGCCTGGTCCAAACGCCCCTGCCGGTAATGAACCACACCTTGGTTGAATTTTTTTTCAGCCTGTGTTTTTTGCGTTGCCGCCTGCGTCCCCTGTTGACGCGCCGCCAGGGCCTGCTTTTTCCCTTGGCGTGCGCGCAGATGCTTCGAAAAAACACCCAGCACACGCTGATAGGCTGCAAGCGCACTGGTATATTTCCCGGATTTATACGCCTTTTTAGCTTTCCTGATTTCTTGTTCCGACCATTTTTCCAGTTGCATCTGCGAACGCTTCACCCCGGCGAGTGCCGCCGTATGGCTGCTGTCAAGCGCGACGACTTTTCCCCAAAGACGATTTGCCGCCAACCAGGATTTTTTTTCCTCCGCTGCTTTTGCATCCCTGACCAGTTGTCCCACCGTCTGAACGTTTAACACGCGCTGTACTTCCTGATGGGTTCGCTCGAGATACTTTTTCACTTGCGGTTGATCGGCATTGAGATTTCCTGCCTCGCTCAATTTGGTAAAAGCACTTTCCCAGTCTTCTTTCCGAAAATGATGCATCCCCTGTTCGTATAAGTCCTCGGTCATCAAATCAAAAGAGCGCTCCAGATCCTTGCGATAGGTCTCATCCTCCAACCGTGCCATCCCCTGGCGCGCACCTTGGTTGACCGGATCCAAGCTCAACACATGCCGCCAGGTTACTTCGGCATCTTTGAGCCGGCTGTTTCTATAGTAACTCTCGGCTTTTTTTAACTCACTATTAATTTTTTCCTGCTTGCCCTTGGAATTATTTTCCACCGAATCAACCTGACTGTCCCAATGCTTCCCGCTCTCGACTGCCTGAATGCGTTTCTGTAATGATTTCCGATCAGGGGCCAGGTCCAGCGCAGCCTGCCATTCGCGGATGGCATCTTTGGATCGTCCCCGGTCATAATACTGATTTCCCAGTTGTTCGTGTTTCACAGCAATCTTTTGTCTCGGCGTTATAAACTGCTTGGGAGCGTGAGAACAAGCGGTCACGAGCAGAACCAACAGAATACCGCTTAGTCCACGGTAGAAAAAATTTGGTTGTCTGTGCAAATTTGTCACCATCCATTTCCATGTATTTGAAGCAGCTGATCTCCCGGGGCACACAAACCTCCCGGCTTGTTCGATAAGGGTAATTCCAAAACACCCCGGCAGTGCCATAACCACGGCCCTGTTTTCCCCGGATGTAAAATTTGTACCTTCAATACAATTCCTGCCCGGCTGATATACAGTGCACGAATCGGAAACCGCATGCCCCACGTATGGATACCCCGGCATGATTTAATATAGAGACCCTGCTCCGGCAAAACCAGGGCCTGAAACATCCAGCCGCTCAGTCGTCGCCAAAAAGAAGCGGCGACTTGTACCTGCGTCGCCAAAATGCATTGCCGGCTCTGATTAACAATCTGCATGCCTGATTCTATCAGATTTCCTCTCCCCCTGCAATCGGTTGCAGTTTATCATGTTCCCAGCGCCCGGCACGCCAAGCGTGTGATCCATCTTGCATAAAAATCACTTCAACCGCCCCTTGTGCGCGTGTATCCAGCACCTGCTGCGAACAAAGTCGCAGGGTCTGCATGAGGTGGTCATCCGGAAATCCGAATGGATTTTTATTCCCCGGCATAACCACTGAAAAAATCGGCTGCAAACGAGTTAAAAGTCCCACATCATTGGCCTGCGCATCCCCGTGATGCGAGACTTTATAAACCTGCACCGGTTCCCCAATGACCAACTGCCGCTGCACCCATGCCGGCGCATCCCCTGTAAAGAGCATGCCGATCCCCTCACACTTGAGTAAGATGGCCAGACTCTGTGCATTATTTTGTGCTGTCATCCCTCGGGGCGGCCAGAGTCCTTTGAGGATTATTCGGGGATGAAGCCGTATCGTATCGCCGCGCTGCATTTGAATAACCCGGGATTTTTTCCAATCAATCATAGCTTCAATAGCTTCAATAGCTTGATTGTCATTGTTCTTGGTAAACCTGCCACCGCCATAGATGAGTGTATGAACCTTAAAAAAAGTTAAACAAGCTTTCAATCCCCCGGCATGGTCACTATCGGCATGGGACAGAATGACAGCATCAAGGTGATTGATTCCCTTATGCGCCAGCACTGGTTTGATACGCCAGAAAAAATCCGGCTCTGTTCCCAAGTCAATTAAAATTTTCTTTCCTGAGCGGGTTTCAATCAATGTTGATTCGCCAATCGCAAGTGATAAAAATGTCACTTTAAAGGATTCCTCCATTGGGGGAGGTAAACCGTGGATAAGTGCTCCCCATGCAATTGCAGCGATACACAGCATCATTTTTATATATTTATAAAACCGATCCTCTTTTTCCTCATTCAATTTTCTATTTTCAATATAAAAATAACTAAAAAATAGAAAATAGTAACCAAAAATCCATGAAAGCGGCATTCTTGGACAAAAAACACGACTCCACGGTAGATAGTTCACTCCCTTTGCAATTGCTTCGAGACCAACAACGCCCAGCGATGCAATAAATCCGATTGACTTTCCAATTAGTGGAAGGCTGCTAAATACACCTGAAAGAAATCCAAAGATAACAGTTACTCCAATTAGCGGAACTGCAAGCAAATTTGAAAAAATTGCCCAGGGGGTTAATTGATAAAAATGAAAAAGCACAATTGGAAGCGTTCCCAGCAGTGTTACACCTGACACACGGAGCGACCCTAGAATATACTTTGAAACAAAACTTTTTCTTGGTGGTTTTTCACATGATTTTAATAAAGAACAGCAAATGCTTATCGTCGCAATCACCGACAGCTGAAATCCTGCATCATAAGCAGCACATGGATAGGAAATCAAGAGCACTAGAACAGCAAATGCAATACCCGATGCCATACTACCTTTTTTAAAAAAAAATGAAGCTGTAGTTACTCCCGCGAGCATAACGAAAGAACGCAAAATCGGAACTTTTATTCCTGTTATCAAAACCAACATTGCGACAACTGATAGCCCTATCAGCAGTCCAGCACTTCGCTTTCCCCCTGCAAACGAGACAATAAACAAAACCGTGACATAAACAATTCCTACATGCAATCCTGAAATAGCAATCAGGTGGGCCAAACCGGATACTGTAAGCATTTCCCTTTTCCAAGTATCATAGCCGCTCCGGTTGCCAGTGGTCACTGCCAGAATAAACGGCACCGCTTTTTGAGGCACTGATTCCCGGATACCATCTTCAAGTGCATAGCGAAGTGTCCCGACAAATCTCCAAAGCATCCGTATTGGAGAAAACCTGCTGCTTTCCCGGGATTCCAAGTGCCCCGTGATCCGCATGGTGATTCCCTGTCTGTGCAGAAATGATTTATAATCAAATTCTCCCGGATTCATCGGTGGATCAACCCGCGTCAAACTTCCCTTGAGCATGACCGGCTGTTCCGGGTAGAACCTCTGTCTATTTGCTGAAGCCGCAAACTGGATTTTTCCGGCAACTGGATAATTTTGATTTTTATAAGTTGCCTGACTGCACCGGATCACACCTTTCCATCTGCCCTGGCGGGCATCATAAACCGGAAAACCTTTGAGCACACCTGAAATACAAATATCTCTGCGCGGCCCGAAAGCATCAATGGTGCTTTCCCAATGCAGGGTGATACCGGCCCGCGCCCAAAAAACCAGAAAAACACCCAGCAGCAAAATCCAAATACCCATCCGCTTTTTTCTAAAAAAAAATCCCCCCGGCAAAACCAACAGTGCCAGGGTAAGCACTGCTCTGGGAAATTCCGGGGATATCCGGCATCCGGCATAACTTCCCAGACAAGCGGCAGCGGCTAATAAAATTAGAGGATGTTGGATAAATGATGACATACACTATTGGACTTAATTTTGCGGAATTTATTCTTTTTTTCTTACGATAAATAGCGATAAATGTTATTCGGAGGCTAAAAAAAATGCATGGAATTTCCTTCATTTCAGTCTAACTAAATAGACCACGATGAAAGGATTAATTTCATGCCTTATTACTTAATCTCGCATAGCAATAAAATATTATTTGAAAACATCGGGGAGCTCTTTCTCCGGCTTGATTCAGGGGGAGTGCTCCTCCTAAAGTAGCTTTTCTACAAAAAAATTGTCAGGGAAAAAAGAAGACAATGTACGGCTGATTTAGCAACGGATGCTTCGCGTGATAGGCACAGGCAATCAAATGATGTTTATTCTTTGGCGGGTATCCCGTCTTGCAAGGTGACGAATGCAATCCGGTTTTTCTTGGGTGCGGCAACCACCAGGAACCCGTCTTGGGAATCCTCAATCATCGCCGGATTCAATTCCCATTCCCTCCTGCATATACTCAACAACTATTTCAATCATTTTTTGAACTTTGATGTTACAGGATTTGAACTCCATACGGTCAAGAACATTAACGCCATATTTTCTTAAAATATCACTGAGGAGTGCGTGAATAAACGACTGAGTTGCCGCATCCACTCCCTTAAAATCAAACACGATTTTTTCATTTCGCTTCAATGCCGGGATAACTTCATTCATTCTGATATCTCTGGCAATATCCTTGTTTTCGGAAAAAGCGCCCGCCCGATCAATCACAGAAATTTTTTTCATGTAAATTTCGGACTCCTGTATCTCGCTTTTCTTCTCTCTTTAATGGCATCTGTGTATACCTTGCGTATCGCATCCAATAAATTGGAAAATTCTTCCGTTTGATCAAGGTTAATATCTATTCCAACAATGACTCCCGGCCAAAATGGAAGCTGCTCGTCTGTGGAGTGTCTGTCTTTTAATGAATCAGCGTTTAAACGCAACCGCGATGTTGGCGACCTTCTCAGTAATTTGTAAATGGCATTCCCGCTATAAATAATAAAAAAATTGCGGTTTACCCATGCAATGGACTTGATAAAAAATAATCCGGCACCTGCATTTTGCTCGCTTCCGCCTTCCCTGCGGGTTACGCCGGTAATCCCCGGCCAAAGAGCCAATTGGATCGCTTCCAAATCCGTATTTGCGGAATAAGACTGGTTAATTGCGGTTTTAATACCAACACCGGTATCGGCAATGCCAATCCGAATGGTATTGCTTTTCTTGTAGTACTGCGCGCATAAAAAAGCGCCATCCTTTGAGGCTGCGTGTTCTATCACATTACGCACCAGCTCGCTAATAATATAACCAATGGTTTGAGATTGCTCAGGCTCAAGGTGTAATAACGGAATCATTTCTGTAATCAATCTTGTAAGGTCCGTAGATGTATGAATCTGTGTTAATGGGATAAATCTTCCAGCCGGCTCGTGCTCTACAATGCTGATATCGGATGGTATATTTAGCATTTTGAAAAGCCCCATACGAACAAGATAATGCTTTGATTTTGCTTCAAGCTTCTCACATTTTATTTTTGGTTTCCTCGAAACACCTAATGCTGCGATCATTGATAAAACAACAGGATGTACAGAGATCCACTTTTCATTCGCTGTAATCTCAAGCCGATTGGGACCTAAGGGATCAAATCCCCGAAAAAATGGATCTATATTTCCTAGAAATGCGCTGTTGGGAATATGTATTTTCATATCAATAAAATACCAGGATTCCAGGGTTTTGTCAACATTACCGGGATTCCCGGCAATAACTATTTTTTATAAAATCCCGGTATCGTCGAAGTTCGACTCAAAACTATTGAGGCTGGCGCGTCAAAATAACTACATTTTAAAATAAAAAAACATCCGATAACCGATGGACATGTCGCACAATAGGCGTAAACAACCAAACAACGTTTAATCTTTGGCAGGTATCCCGTCTTGCAAGGTAACAAATGCAATCCGGTTTTTCTTGGGTGCGGCAACCACCAGGGACCCATCCTTGAGTGCTTTGACCGCTCCGGGATAGAAGCCGACTTTTACCGTCCCGATAATCTTTGCCTGATTAATATCAATCGCCATCAACCGGTAAGAACGTTCACAGGAAACCCAGAGCGTATTTTTGTGAATGGAGAGTGAATTGGGATTTTTGCGCACCTTGATACGGGCAACTTCTTTATTTTTCTCGATATCAATCATCGAGATATCTTGGGAACCAAAATTGGAGACACACGCGGTGTTCCCCGAAATAATAATATCTTTGGGATAAATCCCCACTGGGATATCCATTATTTTTTCCCGTTTTTTCGTATCCACAACCGCAACCGCATTTTCCCCTTTGAGGGTTATATACGCCCGCCGACCGTCACGGGAAAAAGCAATATGCTGGGGATAGCGTCCCAACTGGATCTTCTTCTTTAATTTAATGTATGGTGTCTGCAAAACCGAAACCGCAGAGAGGCCATCACAAATCCAGAGCTCATTCCAACCGGGCCGCATGGCGCCGCCGGACAGAGACATGGCACCGGTACCTAATTTACGCTTCACACGCAAGGGATTCCCGCCCAGAATAACAATCGCATTTTCATGCGCATGCAGGCAATAAATAAATTGGTTGCGCGCATCGCGAATCATACCCGCCGGCCCTTTGCGAACTGTATATTTTTTATCAACTGTTTTGTTTTTCAAGAATACGGCAACAATACTTTCGCTGCCAAAGCAACTCACCAGTATTTTTTCTTTTAGGATATCCTGGATCATGCTGTGAGGTTTCCGGTCGACTGCTACCGTTTCAATGAATACCGGCAAAGAAGGGGTTTTTTCAGCAGCACACCCTGCGACAAACAACAGTGCCACCAATCCGGCCCGGAGGGCTGTTTTTTTCATATTCAATTCCGTCAGCTTTGTTGAAATGCAGCGACCGCTTCTTCTTCAGTCAAGTAAGCGGAAATAAGATTGGAAAATGCGAGCATATTAAAAACATTCCGGACTTCCTGGCTCATGGCCACCAATTTAATATCTCCCTTTTGTTCACGGGTCTTCTGTAAAAGGCTGATGAACAGACCCCAACCGGCAGATGAAACATAGGTGACTTCAATCAGATTGATGATCAATTTATATTGATCATCACGCAAGAGGGCCGATAGATGCTCGTCCAAAATAAGCGTTGTCCCGGTATCCACAACCCCTGCAACATCTACAATCGTGACACCCTGCTCTTCTTTTTTTCTAACGTCTATGGTAATGGAACCGTCTCTGCGCATGAATGAAACTCCCCTTCTTTGGTGGTATTACTCAACTTTCATGGTGACAACGGCAATATCATCGCTCTGATCGACATCGCCGCAAAATTGGTTTAACTCCCGATCTAAGACAGCAATCATTTCATCAGCCCGACTCTCCCCTGCATTCGCTTGCAAAGATTCGGTCAATCTTTCAATGCCAAATTCTTCACCGCTCCCATTCATTGCCTCTGTCACGCCATCTGTATAAAAAATGACCACGTCCCCCTTTTGCAGGGCACATTTTTTTTCCTGTACTAATTTATCAAATACTCCGGTTCCGTCAACACCTAAAGGGAGGCACGACGGATTCATATTCAATTCCAGGCATTCCGCCTTTTTCTTCCGGTAGACCAAAACCGGGTTGTGGCCTGCCGAAGTATAAACCATGGTCCGTTTACTTACATCGATGATCGCATAAAACATCGTAATAAACAAGCCACGGCTGAAGTCATTGATAAGAACCCGATTCAATGCCTTGAGCACCTGTCCCGGCGAGAGCTGTGCGGGGGCGATACTTTTTAAAATACTGCGCGCCACGCTCATCAACAATCCGGCCGGCACACCCTTCCCGCACACATCCGCCACAACAACCCCAAGATGCTCAGGATCGATTTGAAAAAAATCATAATAATCACCGCCCACTTCTTTGGCGCTGCGATAAAGCGATCCAAAAGAATAACCTTCAATTTCAGGCAAATGCTTGGGCAGCAGCATTTGCTGAATCTGTTGGGCCACCTGGAGTTCTTTTTTAATCCGCTCCTGCTCCAATGCCTGCTCGGTGGCAACTCTCAATTCCTCGGTCATCAAATTAAATGTTTCCGCCAACTGGCCCAACTCATTGCGGCGTACCGGCGGAATACGGTAATCCAGGTTACCACGACCAATCGCTTCAGCACCGCGCATCAATTCAGAAACCGGCCGAAGCATAATGGTCACAATAATAATGGAGCCCACCAAACCGGCCAACATAAAAAATACGACCAACCCGACCGCGCTTTGCCAGGCCGCTGAGACAACCTTGCTGATCGTCGAGCAGGATATCCCCAGATGAATCTCGCCAATCTTCGCTTTGCCCTCGAGGATAAGCGGCATGCCGATATCAATGACCCATCCCTCTTCCGGATGAAGCCAGTTCGCAATCTTGGGTTCGGGACGGTCAAGCGGATAAAACCCTTTCGGTCTTTGATAGGCTTTTCCGATTTCATCTGATTTTCCCGATGCAATCACCCGGCCATCCCGGTCAATAATCGCTGCATAAATAATATCTGCATCTTTCATCACATCAGCAACCAAGGTTGCCAGGGTTAATTTGTCATCGGTTAAAAAAGGATCTACACTGTGGGTGGCAACATACTGCGTCAAGGCAATACCCCGGCGCGTGACTTCCCTGGTCAAGGCTTTGCTTTCCGCCTGTAATAAAAACCATGCAATCGTTCCTGAGGTAATCAAAAGCAGCAAAATAACCCAGATGGAAAATTCCAGCTTAATACTGGTCTTTTTTTTGAGTAGACCTTTCCGGTTCTCCGTCAATCCGACGTCCTCCGTTATGAAAGGATATTATGCGGGGGCATTGACCGGTGCTCCGGTTTTTCCCGCAATCAGTGCAGTAAGCCAGTTCGGGTGCACAAGGTACAAATACCTGGGTTTGTTCTGTACGCTGCCGTGAAAACGAGTGTTGCTTCTTCATACTTTTTCGCCTCCCCGGCCTATTCATCCGGGATTGGCTAAAATCAATCCATAAATGAATTGAACATGATTATACAATATTTTCCAATAATTGCAATTGAGGAAAGATCCGCCCCGGCTTGTTTTATCCTGCCGGCGCGAACACAATGGGCGTCGGCCCGTTGATCTTTATAAAACAAATGCCGCAGCGATACGTGCCATCTCAACAAACGGTCCCGGATAGATGCCCAGAAGCAAAATACCGATGACTGTCACTGCCAGCACAATTGCCAAAGGCGCGGGGACTTCCCATGGACCGGCGGCATTTGCAGCCGGCGGCGTTATATAAACCGCACGCACGACGCGCAAATAATAATAGAGTGACAGTGCTGAATTGAGCACTGCCAACACCACCAGCCAAACAAAGCCTTGACCATACACTGCTGCAAAAAGATAAAATTTAGCTGTAAAACCTGCCAGGGGAGGTATCCCCGCCAGGGATAGAAGCGCCAGCATCATAATCAGCCCCAGCTGCGGCGACACTTGCGCCAACCCATTGAAGGCGGAAATATCACAAGATCCAGTGTGACGCTCAACTGCGATCACCACTGCAAACACCGCTAAATTGGTAAACAAATAGGCTGCCAGATAATACAGCATTGAAGAAATTCCCATCACCTCAAAGGCGACCAATCCCATGATCAAATAGCCTGCTTGCGCAATTGCCGAATAGGCCAACATGCGCTTAATATTTTTTTGCGGAATCGCAGCAAAATTTCCCAACAACATGGTTGCCGCTGATAAAACCGCCAAAAAACTTCCCCATGTCTCCTGAACAGCTGAAAAAGCACCTGCCAAAATCCGGACCGCCAAAATCAGCCCGGCAGTCTTACCGGCAACCGACATAAACATGGTCACCGGTGTGGGTGCGCCCTCATAGGCATCCGGCACCCACATATGAAACGGCACCAGTCCGATTTTAAATCCCAGTCCAGCCAGCATAAGCAGCAGGCCTGTCAAAACAACCGGAGAATCAAAACACGCTGCGACGGTCTCTCGCAACACATCCAATGTGGTTGCGCCGGTGATGGCATAGACCAATGAAAACCCAAAAATAAAAACTGCCGAACCCAGCGCCGCCAGAATTAAATATTTCAGCCCACCTTCCGCTGACCGGGCATCCTGAGGGCAATAGGCTGTCAGCAAGACCAGAGGAAATGTCGCCAATTCAAGCCCAACATACAATAAGACCAGCTCCGTGCCTGATGCCAAAAAGAGCATGCCCAAGGTGGAAGCCAGCAATAATACAAAAAATTCACCCAGCGGTCTTTTCCAAACCAGGTCAAAATCCCAGGCACATAAAATCACCAGGGCGGCGGTTCCCAAAATAATCGCTTTTATGTACCGGCCGATGCCGTCCAAAACAAAAGCCTGCTGAAAACCACCCAAAGGCGCCCACCATAAACTTGCCAGCGCCAACACTGTCCCGAGCAATGCCGTCACGGACAGCCACTTACGCTGACCTGATTTCACCATCAGATCTAAAACCAAGAGAACCGCCATGGTGATTGCAATAATTATTTCAGGTTGAAGATGGTACCAGTTCATCATTGAACAGCTCCCAACAGCGCATGAATCGGCTCAATACTCAAATTAATAAATTGAATCAATACTTTCGGGTAAATCCCCACCGCGAGCAACACCAACATTAAAATACTCAGACAAAGTTTTTCAATAAAATTAGCATCCGAAATGATTGCAAAGGCGGTTTTTTCAGGTCCAAAAAATATTTTCTGGACAACCCGCAACACATAAATGGCCGTAAATAAAATACCGGTTACTGCAATAACAGTTAAGATGGGTCTTACTTGAAACGCGCCCAGAAAAACCAGCAACTCAGCGACAAATCCGGAAAATCCGGGCAACCCGAGGGAAACCAACCCGCCGACAGTAAATGCCATGGCTAAAAAAGGCATTTTTTTTGCCAATCCGCCCATCTCGGGAATAATTCGCGTATGGGTCCTGCCATAAACCATCCCCACCAGGGCGAAGAAAAGACCGGTCATAATGCCGTGGGAAAACATCTGCAAAACCGCACCATTTAAAGCAATGGGATGAAGTGTGCAAATACCCAGCAAAACAATCCCCATGTGCGAGACCGACGAATAGGCAATCACATATTTAAGATCGGTTTGGGCCATAGCCACCATGGCACCGTAAACAATATTAACCAAGGTAAACAGCGCCAAATAGGGTGCCCAAAAACTCGCCCCAATGGGCAGCAATTCAATCCCAATACGGATAATACCAAAAGCCCCCAGCTTCATCAGAACGCCGGCATGCAGCATGGAAACCGCTGTTGGTGCCGAAGCATGTCCGTCCGGCGACCAAGTATGAAAAGGCCAAAATCCTGCCAGTATTCCGAAACCCAAAAACAGGACCGGGAAAACTATTTTTTGAAACCCGGGTGTAAACATTTTTTGAGCAATTATCTCAAGATGAAAATTCTGAACAGCGCCGCTAAAATACAGCGCAAGGATTCCCACCAGCATCAGTGCGCTCCCCAGCATCAAATAAAGCGTCAGCTTCATGGCGGAGTACTCTTTTTTTCCGGTCCCCCAAATGCCGATCAACAGATACATCGGCAATACTGCGATCTCGTAAAAAAGGAAGAAAAGAAACAAATCACGGGAAATAAACACGCCGAACACGCCGGTGACCAATACCAACAGAAATGCAAAAAATTCCTGAGGCCGGTTGTCGACTTCCCAGGATGCCAAAACACCGGTAAAAATAATAATCGCAGTTAAAATGACCATGACAAGTCCCATGCCGTCTACTGCCAGGGCATATTGAATCCCGATGGAAGGAATCAATGGCATGGTCACCGCAAGCTGATAACCGCCGGCAGCACCATCAAAACGCATCACCAATAGGGTTGTCAGTATCACCGCCAGCACGGTTCCGGCCAGCGCTGCCCAACGGGGCCAGGTCGTGCGTTCACGCGGCAAAAACATGATCACCAGCGCCGTCACCAGCGGTGTGGCCAAAATACTTGATAACAACATGAAAAACACTCCTTATCGTGCTAGTGCGAACACGATGGACGTAAGTCCATCGATGAAGCAAGTAAAAATATCGCCGAAGGTGGAGCACCGAATATGGTTTTTAACTACTCGGTGCGACATCCTGCCATGCTCTAGGCAGGGCGAACATCTCTCGACAAAAATACCACGGACAGCCTGCCCGGCGTATGCCGGGTAAATCCGTGAATTTTTATAGAATGGTACCTTTACAGCAAAAACGCCATGACATCGTCATTGGCAATCAGCAAGGTAACGATCATCACAATCAATCCGACAAAAAACGCCAGCAAATAGGCATGCAGTCGTCCTACTTGCAACCGGCGCATACCTTCGCCGCCAACCCGGCAGAGCCAGGCTAAACCATCCACCGCGCCGTCAATAATGTGCCGGTCAAACCAAGCCAGCCCTTCCGAAAGGGCAAACAGCACATAGCGGACAAAAAAAGCATATAGTTCATCAATATAATATTTGTTGCCAATCAACCGGTGCCAAAAAGAAAATCGCCGCTCCAAAAGTGCAGCTGACACCGCTTTTTGCGCATAAACAATATAGGCCCAACCAAAACCAAGGACCGCAGCTAAAAAAGCAAACATGGGAATCAAACGGTTATGATGGCTCGCTGTTTCTTGAACAGCCCCAAAGGCATGCGCGATAAAACGACTAAAGCTGTTGTGGAAAAATCCCAAACCAATAGAAAGCAATGCCAAAAAAATAAGCGGTACTGTCATATTGGGGGGGGATTCATGTCCGCGATGCCCATGCGACGGTTGACCGGCAAAAACAATAAAAAACATCCGGAAAATATAGAAACTGGTCAACAACGCAGTCACCAGACCAATCACCAACAAATCCATGCGCCCGGCATCAAACGCGGCAAACAAAATAGCGTCCTTGCTAAAAAAACCGGAAAAAGGAAAAACACCTGCCAATGCCAATGAAGCAACCAACATGGTTGTCCCGGTAATTCCCATCCGCCGCAGCAAACCACCCATCTCCCAGATATTATTGGTATGCACTGCATGAATGATCGATCCGGCGCCTAAAAAAAGCAGTGCTTTGAATGCCGCATGGGTCATCAAATGAAACAAGCCGGCACTGTAACCGCCGCACCCCAGGGCCATCATCATATACCCCAGTTGTGAAATCGTGGAAAATGCCAAAATACGTTTGATGTCATTTTGTACACAGCCGATGCTGGCGGAAAAAATCGCGGTAAAGCCTCCCACATAAGCGATCACCAGCATCGCTGTTTCAGACGCCTGAAAAACCGGATAGACCCGCGCCACAAAAAAAACACCGGCCGCCACCATCGTTGCTGCATGAATCAACGCAGAAACCGGTGTCGGACCTTCCATGGCATCCGGCAGCCAAACATGCAGAGGAAATTGTGCACTCTTGCCGGCCGCGCCTGCAAAAATAAGCAATGCCAGCAGGGTTGCCATGCCACCGCTTAACTTCCCCGCTGTTGCCGCCTGACCGATTTCAATAACATTAAAGGTATTCAGCAGAAATCCCAGCAGCAATATTGCGATTAAAAATCCCAAATCACCAAACCGGGTCACAATAAACGCTTTTTTTCCGGCATTGGCAGCTTCGGGTTTCTGATACCAAAACCCGATCAATAAATAAGAGGAAAGACCCACCAATTCCCAGAACATATAAATCATAACCAGATTGTTGGCCATAACCAGCCCGATCATGGAAAAGGTGAACAGCGATATATAGGAAAAATAGCGGGGTTTGTCCGGGTCCTCCGCCATATATCCCAGGGAATATATCTGCACCATCAAGGAAATAAATGTAACCAGCACCAGCATCAAAACTGAAAGCGGATCAATCAACATGCCGGCTTCCAAAGCCAGCTTGCCGGCTGATTCAACCCAGGGAACAGTGACCTGATTAACACCGGGATTGACAATCAGCCTGGTCAATAGTTTAAGCGAAATAATCAGTGCAAAAAACACGGCACCCGCAGTGATGCTCCCGGCAATTTTACTTGCCCGCCTGCCTAACAATGCTACCAGCGCAGCAGCCGCCAATGGCAGCACGGGAATAATCCAGGCATGGTCAATCATGCAAAACTCCTCATTTTCAGCTCATCCCTTTAAAAGCGTTAATTGGTCAAGATCCACATTTTTTTGCCTGCGATAGATTGCAATGACCAGGGCCAATCCCACTGCGGCTTCAGCCGCCGAAACGGTAATAATAAAAATAGCAAAAATCTGGCCGCCGGCATGTCCCAAAAAATAGGTTGCAGCAGTAAAATTCAAAGCCACTGCCAACATAATCAATTCGATTGCGAGTAAAAGCGCGATGGCATTCCTCCGGGTAAAAACACCATAAAGGCTGATGCCGAACAAAACAATTGAAACAATCAGATAGTGAATCATACTCAATCCTTCCATCATTGCGCCTCCTTGCCCCGGGCAATCACAATGGCGCCCACCAGTGCCGCCAACAACAGCACGGAGACCAATTCAAACGGCAATACATACTCGGTAAGTAATAAGCGGCCGATCTGTTGTACGGATACCGTATGGGCGGCCGAAACCGGCGCAATCGGTTGTACTAATACCACCCCGATTAATATGCCTGTCAGGGCGGCTGCAACCCCGGCACCAAGAATTTTGAGTTCATTGCTGGGCGGCAGTGTGGGCTTTTTAAACTGCCCGGTCAGCATCACAGCAAAAACACCGATCACCACTACAGCACCCACGTAAACCAAAATCACGACAAACGCTAAAAATTCGGCGGATAACGTCAGCATCAAACCGGCAACTGCCAGCGAGGCAACTGCCAAAGCCAATACCGCATACAACAAATTACGGCTGGTCACGGTCACCACCGCAGCAATGATGGCGATCATACTAAGAATATAAAAACCGATCGTAGCTAGTGTCATGCCGGACAAACTCCTTTTCTCTTCAACACGGTTGCGGTCAATCCTGCTTGCCGGGTAATCCGCCCCGCCATTTTTCATTAAACTCAATTGATTCATTCTGCAAATGCAGTGTCAACGCGGTTTTATCCGTCACCGCCAGTTCATGCTCATGTGACATACGCAGTGCATCAAACGGACAGACCTCCACGCATATCCCGCAAAATGTACACCGGTCCAGATGAAGTAAATAATCCTCCGCCTCTTTCTTGCCTGCGGCATTGGTCCGGCCGGTAATTTCAATGGACCCGTTGGGACAACTACGCTGACAAATCATGCAGGCGGTACAACGATTTTTTCCAGTTTCCGGATCACGCGGCAAAACAAGCCGGCCCCGGGTACGATCGGGCCATATCAAACGTTCCTCCGGATACTGAATTGTACAGGGCTTGGAAAAAAGTTGGCGCAGCGTTATCGCCAATCCTTTGACCAAGCTTATAACAACATCCCAGGGTTCTTTGAAAAATCGTTTCATTTCATCCTTTTCACTGCAGGGGCGGGGTTATCCCGCCCTACTATAAAATAATCATAATAAAATCAATATCAATCCGGTTATCAAAATATTAATAAATGCCAGCGGCGTCAACACTTTCCAGCATAAAGCCATAAGCTGATCGGTCCGCAGCCGTGGATACGTCCAGCGAAACCAAAAAAACAAAAATAAAATTGCGCCGGTTTTCAAAAGAAACCAGCACCATCCCGGCAGCAGGGGTCCGCGCCAACCGCCGAAAAACAGGGTTGCACCGAGCGCGCTCAGTACAAACATATTGACGTACTCTGCTAAAAAAAAATACGCAAACCGGATACCACCGTACTCGGTATGAAACCCTGCTGTCAGCTCCGATTCCGCCTCAGGGATATCAAATGGATTCCGGTTGGTCTCGGCCACTGCGGCAATCAGAAAAATAATAAATCCCAGCGGCTGGAAAACGATATACCATATCGACTGCGCCTCAACCAGCTTATACAAATCCAGCGTCTGCCCCAACATGACCACACCCAAGACGGAGAGGACCAACGGAATTTCATAACTAATCATCTGTGCTGCCGAGCGCATACCGCCTAAAAGCGAATATTTATTTCCCGAGCTCCAGCCGGCCATCAAAATGCCGATCACACCGGGCGTCCCGATGGCAAGAATATAAAGCAAGCCGACATTCAGGCTCACCGGCACTAAATTTTTATTCAGCGGTATTGCAATCAACGCAAGAAATCCCGCCACAAAAACGACATAGGGTGCGGCGCGATACAACGGCCGGTCCGCTTGGGTCGGAATCTCGCTCTCTTTGAGCATCAGTTTTATGGTATCTGCGATTACCTGTAAAATACCATGCCAGCCGACACGCATGGGACCAATCCGGGCCTGCATATGCGCGGCAATTTTCCGTTCACCGTATACCAACACCATTACAGCCAGTGCGCAAAACCCGAACAACCCGAACATCACCAACACGGTACCTGTCATATCCGCCGCCCAAACCGGCAAACCGGCCCACGCCGCCAAGGTGCGCAATCCCGCCCCTCCCAGGGCAACCAGTTGGTCGGGTTGAAAAAGATAATTCATCGGTCAATCTCCGGCACAATAAAATCAATACTCCCCATAATCGCCACAACATCCGCAACCTGGACACCCTGCAATATTTTTGGCAGCACGGAAAGATTGGCAAAACTGGGAACCCGAATTCTACAACGCTGCGGTTTGGAAGACCCGTCGGAAACCAGATAAAATCCCTGAATTCCCCGCGAAGATTCCACCCGGGCGTACGCCTCGCCTGCCGGCGGTCTAAAAACCCGGGAAACCTTGGCGCTGATCTCACCTTCCGGCAACCCCGCCAGCGCCTGACGGATAATGGCTGTACTTTGGCGCATCTCTTCCACCCGAACACGGTAACGGGCCAACGCATCCCCCTCTGATTGAACATAAACATTAAAATCAAACTCTGCATAGGCTGAATAAGGATCTGTTTTGCGAAGATCCAGCGCCACACCGGCACCGCGGAGATTGGGACCGGTCATGGCATGTGAATGAGCCAGCGCAGCATCAATGATCCCGATATTCTTGGTGCGGGCTAAAAAAATGGCATTGTCCGAGAGCAGCTGATCATACATATCAGGGATTTTTTCAAAGTAATCAAGAAAAGATTCCAGTTGCTTTGCAAAACCCGATGGGATATCGCGGCTCACACCACCGATACGCACGTAATTAAACGTCATCCGTTGCCCGCATAGTAAATCAAACAATTCAAGAATCATTTCACGTTCACGAAACGTATAGGTCAGCGGTGTAAACGCCCCCAAATCCATGCCCATACTGCCCAACCAAACCAAATGGCTCGAAAGACGACACATTTCGCCTGTGATCACCCGGAGATAATCCGCCCGGCGAGGAACCTCAATTCCGGCCAGCGTCTCGCATGCCATGCAATAACTCCACTCATTAAAAATCGCAGATAAATAATCCATACGGTCGGTGAGATAAAGAAACTGAAGATAGGTCATGTTCTCCGCCATTTTTTCAAAACCGCGGTGTACATACCCAAAATCAGGGGTTGCCGAAACAATTTTCTCGCCATCCAGTTTTAAAATCAGGCGCAAGGCCCCATGCGTGCTGGGGTGCTGCGGGCCCATATTCAGCACAATGGCATCCGTATCCAATGTTTCGTCAATCTCTTGATTATTGAAAAACAGTTTATCCGTCATGATAGATTCCCCGGCCGCTTTAAAAGTTTTTCATCCTGGTAATCCTTGCGCAGCGGGTGGCCTTGCCAATCCTCCGGCAGCAAAATACGCCGCAGATCAGGGTGTCCGGAAAATACGATACCGAACATATCAAAAATTTCCCGCTCATACCATTGTGCACATCCGAACAAACCGGATAGCGTGGGAACCTGCTCCTCGCGACCGAGTACAACCTTCACGGTCAGATGCGTTTGGTTGTCCAGCGACCGCACCATATGCAGAACCAGTTCAAACCCTTCCAAACAATCCCGGGCGGTGTAATCTTCCATAACATCCAGACCAAACCCCGAATGCAGCGTCGCACAAACACCGGTCAACTCCTTGACCGTTCGCAAAGTCAATACCAGTCCAAACCCGCCGGACGCGCTGCAGGCGCATTCCGGAAAAACCGCTTTTAATTGCTCACAGCGTACTGATTTCATTTCGTCCTCTCCTGGATTTTCCGGCCGGGCAACCGCTCTTTGGAAATTTTCTTTTCCAATTCTAAAATCGCATGGAGTAACGCCTCGGGTTTGGGAGGACAACCCGGCAGATACACATCCACCGGAATCAACTTGTCCACACCGCGAACGGTCCCATAGGATTCATAATAAAAAGGCCCCCCGGAAACCGCGCAAGCACCCATCGCAATCACATAGCGCGGCTCCGCCAATTGTTCATACAGCCGCTTAATACGCGGCGCCATTTTCCAACAAACCGTTCCCGCCACTACCATCATATCCGCCTGACGGGGCGATGCCCGCAATACCTCATTGCCGAAACGCGCCCAGTCAAAACGCGAGGCTCCGGTGGAAAACATCTCAATGGCACAGCATGAAAGGCCGAACGTAAGCGGCCACAAAGAATTTTTGCGTCCCCAGTTAATAAAAAATTCCGCAGAAGAAAGCAGAACCCCGCCGCCGGGAAATTTCTCCACTGTTCCTGTAATTTTTTCAATTACTGCCATCGCAGAGCTCCTTTTCGCCAGGCATATGCCAATGCTAAAAGCAGCACCGCAATAAAGACGATCATCTCAACAAACGCGAACAATCCCAATTTTCGAAACGCAACCGCCCAGGGGAATAAAAAAACCACCTCAACATCAAAAATGACAAAGACAATGGCGAACAGGTAAAAAAACGAGCGGAAACGAATGCGCGCCGGTCCCACCGTGGGTTCACCACATTCATAAGGTTCCAGCTTAAGTGCTGTGGGATTTTGCGGACGCAGCAGCCAGGAAATAAATACGCCGGCGGCCAAACAAAAAATCCCGACCCCTGCGGCTATCGCAATTGTTGTATAAGCTCCTATTTCCATGTGTGCCTGTCCTCCTTCCCTTTTTTTATCGACCCAGTGTACTGTCTAAATTCTCCAGAAAGCGTTTTCAGTGTTGCACAAGAATTTTTCACTCAACCAGCCAACTGTATTCCAGGCAGCACCCAATATTCATTCCCTGGCTTTGTCGTTGTGCAATACTGAAAACGCTTCCTGGAGGATTAAACATACATTCTCCGGCATACTGCAAGCCATTCCCGGTACGTGCTCTTTTTGTTCAGGCAAAAACGAAAACCCGGTAAATTGGCAATAACTACTGCTTGATATTCACTTGTGCTTATATCTTTATATCGTATCTTGCCTGAACAAAAAAAGCACGTACCGGGAATAGTTTTACTAGTGTTCCCGATTTGCAACCCCGGCGGCCATATCCAGCATCATCTGCCGCGGCTTGGAATCCGGGAACAACCGTAACCGCTGTTCAGCGCTTTTGATAAACATCTGCGCAATGGCTTGCGCCTCCTGAATCAAACCATTTTCAACCAATATCTTTTTAATACTGCCGATTCTAAATGTTCCGCTTTTCACCGCATGGTGCAATACCCGGCGTTGTGTTCCACGTAAGCGCTTAAGTCCGAGAATCACAGGCAGTGTGATGCGCCCTTCCCGCAGATCCTGACCGGCGGCTTTTCCGGTTTTGGCCGGGTTGCCGATAAAATCAAGAATATCATCTTGAATCTGAAATGCCATGCCGTAGGCCCGGCCAAAATCAGTCAACTGTTCAATTTGCTTTTTCTTTCCCCCGGTCACCGCACCCCCGCATTGACAGCATGCCGTGAAAAGGCTGGCGGTTTTATTTTCGATCACCTGCCGGTATTGCGCAACAGTCATGGAGACCGCTCCCCGGTATTGCCGTTCTTGAATTTCCCCGAAACAAACCATACCGGCCGCTTGTATAACCTTCCCCTGAATTTTTTTTGGGACTTCCTCAAATAAAATCTGCATCACCTGCGTAAAAAGAAAATCCCCGGCCAAAACCGCAATCTCGTTGCCATGGCGCGCATTCATCGTCATCCCATGGCGGCGACGGCCGGACTTGTCAATCACGTCATCATGCACCAGGGTCGCATAGTGAAATAATTCCAATGCCACAGCCAAGGCTTCCGCTTCCTGATTAATCCGGCCGCAAAGTTGTGCCGAAAGCAATGTCAATCGAACTCTTAATTGCTTACCCTTGGTTTGCGCTGCATACCGCAGCAGCGCGTTTAAAAAATCATCTTGGGAATGCAGGCGCGTACGAATCCGGGCATTAATTTTTTTCAACATCTGTTGAAGCGTGCTATTAAATGATTTTTGCATAGGTTTTAAATACTTCTCGACCTCTCGGGATTACGGATAGTATAACGTCTGAAAACACTCGTCACAAATCGTACCAAATTCTTTGCAGAATTGTCAATTCGCAAGCTGTAAAAAAACTCCCCTCTCCAATTACCCGGGAAAATAACCCTCCAAAACCATTGCTGTCCTAATCCACAAAACATCCGGTTACCAACCGGTCGGAATGCTTTTTTTAGAAAAAACACATCAGTCATAAAAATCCACCGGCTTACCCGGCACCCGGCATTCGCCGGACAAGTACGCCGGGCAGGCTGCCCATTGTGTACGCGCCGGCATGATAAAAATCGTACGTGTAAATCAGTGGTCAATCAAAATCACCCGGGTGGTCTGATGACAGTGGACAATTTTTATTTGAACAGCACTCCGCCGAAATTTCAGGCTTTTCCCTTATTCTTTTTTCGAATAGAGCGCGTATGTTGACTAATGGTTTTCACAATTTCATCCGGATCATCCATAACCCGGAAAATAGACATCTCCTTGGTATGAATCATACCTTCTGCAATCATCGTCTTATGAAACCAGGCCACCATATCCTTCCAAAATTCAGAACCCACCAAAATAACCGGAACCGGTTGGATCTTCTCGGTCTGGATCAGGGTGAGCACCTCAAAACATTCATCCAAAGTTCCCATCCCGCCGGGCATGATAATGACGGCGGAGGCATATTTGACAAACATGAGCTTGCGAACAAAAAAATACCTGAATCCAATCGGCAGATTCACATATGAATTGACCGATTGTTCTTCCGGCAGTGCGATATTAAGCCCTACCGAGCGTCCCTTGGCCTGGCTGGCGCCTTTATTGGCAGCTTCCATCAAACCGGGACCGCCGCCGGTAATGATCGCATGCCCGACACGGGCCAGCTTGTTGGCAATGGTCTGTGCCAACTTATAGTATTTTGTCCCGGGAGGTGTCCGGGCGGAACCAAACATTGTGACTGCCGGTCCGATCGTAGACAGCATTTCAAATCCATCCACCAACTCGGACATAATCCGAAATACACGCCAGGCATCTTCTTTGAATATACTGGGAGATAAGGATGCATCCCGGCATGGTTTTTTTGGGGATTTGCGTTGACGTGCCCGCTTCCCGGCTGAAACACTCATTGCTTGCGCTCCTCTCTGAGTCGGGCCGCCTTGACCGTATTGGCCATCAACATGGCAATCGTCATGACGCCCACACCACCGGGAACCGGCGTAATATACGCAGCCGCTTCACTGGCTTTTTTGTAATCCACATCACCGCACAAACCGCTCTCATCCCGGTTAATGCCCACATCAATCACCACGGCCCCAGGCTTGATCCAGTCGCCGAGAATACAAAATTTTTTCCCTACTGCTGCAATCAGAATATCTGCAGACCGGCATTCTGCTGCCAGATTTTGAGTCCGGGAATGACAAATTTCAACGGTAGCATGTGCTTGCATCAGCAGCATGGCAATGGGTTTGCCCACAATATTCGACCGTCCCACGACCACGGCTTTTTTACCCTGCAATGAAATCCCGGCTGCTTGCAGCATTTCCATGATCCCCAGCGGGGTGCAGGAAACCAAACGCGGGAACCCGGCAAACAGTTTCCCCATATTATAGGGATGGAACCCATCCACGTCTTTATCCGGATCAATCGCCTCAATAATTTTATTGGCATCAATCTCCTTGGGAAGCGGCAATTGGACCAAAATTCCGTCAATGTGATCATTGCCGTTCAAAGAATCGATCAAGTCCAAAAGCGTCTGTTCAGTCACCGTTGCTGGAAAATCATGCGCAAATGAACGAATTCCCAGCACCTCACATTTTTTCCTTTTATGACGCACATAAACTTCCGAAGCAGGGTCTTCTCCCACCTTCACCACTGCCAATCCCGGGAATCTCCCATATTTTTCCTGAAATAGTGTCAGTTGTGATGTCAAACGTGCATAAACCTGGTTGGCAATCGGTTTACCTTCTAATACAGTAGCTGCCATGCTGTTTATCGCTCCACTTTTCTTATGAAATTGTCCTAAAATGATTTTCGAGTATACCACATTTTCCTGAAATCCTGCTGAATCTAAAGAAATATCCTTTCTTTATTTTTAACAAATTCCAAACAATTACTCCATTTTTTTTTAATAAAAACCCTTTTGTTTCAAAATGAATAATGCTAAAATAATTTTTAAAATACAGAAAATAATCGATTTCACTATCTCAACCTGTCCTGAAAGGAGGCTGATAACAAAAAAAATCCCTGAGTGATGATGAATCATCGTTATGTATTGCCGGATCTAAAGTTTCAACATCTTATAAAAACGGAGGGACAATTTTGAAAAAGTTTGCGATTCTTTCTTTGGTCGTGTGTTTTGGAATTGCTTTGGCAAGTTCCGCGCTAGCACTGCGCTGGCCTGACAATGCCAGCTATCGTGTCAGCACCATGGGTAACGCCGCACTCGGTATAGAAGACGAGACCACGGCACTCACTATTTTCAACCATCAAAACATCGCTGGTGTTGCATTCAACAAAAAAGAAAACCGTTCTGATTTTGGTCTGGGTTATGCTTCAACCAATTACACTGTTGATTATGACTCCGGCGCAAAATACGAAAACTTAGGCACAGGTTTCGACCTCGTTCGTCCCGGTGCTGAATACCGCGGGATCACCTATTGGTTAAACGACAATGTCATTATTCGCGCAGGCATTGAAGGTCTAATGCTAAACATGAAAGAAATTTCCACTGCATCAGACGGCACTTCCACTGAAGAAGTATTAGCTTTTTCCGGACTTGGCGGCGGTGCTTCCGCAACCTATAAACTGGATGGCGGTCTGGCGTTCGGCGCTGGTGTGACTTACATCGGTGCAGGCGGAAAACCGGATTCTTTAGACGGTGCCTACAATGTTTTTGGAACCACTTCCAAGTTTGAAATAGCGGCCTCGGTTTTAAGCTGGGGAGTCAACGCCGGTTATGAACTCATGCTGGAAAACGATAATAAATTAACCTTTGGGCTCGGCGTCCATTCCGATGATGATTTACCGGATTTCGTCAGTAGTGAAGGCGATTATAATGTAACCCAAACGATGGAAGGCGAAATCCCGACCAGCCCGACAACCACTATAGCGATGTCCATCGAAGAAGCAACCACCCAATCACCGCTTTTCATCTCCGGTGAGGCTATCTTTAATATGGGCAGCATGCTGGAAGCCGGTCTGCTGTTTGATTATGGTATGAAGTCCATCAATGAGAAAATAACAACGACCACTGACGGTACCGCCGTTGAAACAGACTATAAAACCAACGACATCACCGAACTGGTCATTGCACCGGTCGTGCAAGCCAATATTCCGGTAGGTGACGGAATGGCGATTCTACCCGGCGTCCAGTTCTCCACTGCCGGCAGCAGCAATACTGATGATTTTAGTCTTGATTACACCACTACAGACGACGATAACGACACCTATAAATCCAGTGAGACCGTTGTTGCCAACAACCTGATTGGTATTGGCTGCGGTTTCCAGGCCATGGAAAAACAGCTTCAAGTCGCGGTTCAATATGAAACGGGCAGCTGGACATCTGACTACACCCCTTATGCGGCTGACGGAACTGCCGGAACTGTTATCGACTCCGAAGGATCTGTCAGCAACATTAAAGCGGGTGCTGAATTCTGGGTCATCCCGATGCTGGCGCTGCGCGCCGGTTATCAACTCCTGGCCAGCACCACCAAAGACGGCACGGTTGACTCCGATGGAAATATTGTTGATGATATCTCCAACACCAACCGTATCACTTTGGGTGCCGGCTTGTCTTTGCCGCAAGGTATGCTCTTTGATTTGTTGGTGGAGCTTGATACCAACACCAGCGATCCTGTCAGCGATCCGGAACCATCTAATACAGCCATGAATATTTTATTGGGCGTCAAACTTCCTATCTAATTGGGAATACAAACTAAAAAGGCAGGGAGCCGACGGCTCCCTGCCTTTTTTTTATTCTGCAAATAAATCAAATTGTAGGGAATGGTCGCGACCATTCCCTACATCTGAAAACCCAAAGTCATCAAATATTCCATAATCACTTCGCGCTGATCACTGGACAGGTCCATAAACTCAATCCCGGCATGGGACCAGGCCTTCTTGAAATCAACCCAGCAGACCTTGCCTTCCAAATTAACTGACTTGCGGGTGTTGGGCAGGGTAAAACTCAATTGCAGCAAATCATGCTTTTTTAATTTCACATTAGTTTCAAGCAACAACCCGTCCGGTGTGATGTTTTTTACAATTCCTTGACATTCACTGCCGGTTTCGGTGGCGGGCAGGCAGATATTTTCCAAAAGAAAAAAAACCGGCACACGGGGTATGCGTCTGCGATCATCCATCACGACTCCTTTTTCTGACGGCCCGAGCCGTCTTCGGGACGCTGCCAGGCATTAAAAATGTGTTTAAGTAAATCTTCCGGTGCAAAGGGCTTGAGCAGATAATCATGCGCCCCGGCTGCCAAGCCTTTTTCAATATCCTGCTGCCGCCCTTTATCCGCGACAACAATCAGGGTCGCGTACTTCCCGGAAAAACATTCATAACAACGACGGATGAAATGACAGCCATCAAACCGGACGGCAGTTGCCTCAGCAAAAATCATATCCACATGCTCAGCGGTGTTTTCAAGATATGCCAATGCCGCTTGGGCATCTTCAAATTGCCGGACATCCAAGCCATCGGTGATTTGCTTTTGCTCTTGCGCCAAACTTTTAGCTTTGGCATAAAAACAAACCCACAAAGATTTTTTCAGTAATCCGGCCAATTCAAAATCATCATTCAAAATGATGATATGCATATTCTGAATCTCCTGTCACACGATACTGGCAGCATGCCTGCGTTTTGAGCACACTGCGTTACGAAGACTGTTCCGTATCATCTGCCACCGGTTTTTCTTCTTTGGGCTTCCTGGGTCTGACAACCATCCACATCACCAGCACACTCACCGGACCAAAAACAAGCCCGATAATTCCCCAAACCAGCATACTCCGCTTGCGTATATCCGCCAATGCAACATTGATGACCGCTGACAGCACCCAAATTCCAAAAATAATGGACCAAAAACGTGCCGCCGCATCTACCGTACCAAAAAAAGGAATGGGTTCCACTCTATTCACCTCATCAGATTGAATCAATATTTATTTCACAAACAAACATGAATGTTTATTCTTCTTCTACCTCTACGTCAGCTTCCGGAAGCGCTTCTTCCCCGGAATCGTCTATACCGTCATCCTCTTCAATGGGCACAAGGGTGCGAATAAACATCACTGGTGGATTACACTCTTTGCAGGGAGCGTACCCCTGCTCGCTGGCATCCTTGGCGGTTTGAAACCGAATACGGTTCTTTTTCGGCAAGGCCTTCGCCAAGTCGCACCATTGATGATGATATCGCTTATTTTTTCTATCACCAATATAGATTGTTTCCCTTGCAACCGGCAGCGATAATTTTTTAATTGCCTTAATCTTCAGGGATGGCTGACGTGCCGGTGGAATACATTTTTGGCAGGGAAAATATCCTTTGGCCTCCGCTTCCGCTTCTGAATCAATTTTCCGTATATTCCGTTCTTTAATCTTTTTCACCAAAGAACAATCCGGCCGATGAAAAATTTTTTCCAAATTATCGGCAATGACCTTTGCCTGACCAACACCGGGTATAAGGAAAACCATCAAGACCACAGACAAAAAAAACAATTGAATCAATTGCTTCAATTTCTTCATGGGACTCCATTTCTTTCCTTGGCAGCGTCCTACTGACCTGCCTGTTTAGTGGGCGACCAACGGAAATCCTATACTCCCACCATCTTTCCAGTCGGGACGGCATCCCTCCCCAAACAATACCGGGGTGGTATACCACCGCACGATACAATCACATTTTAACTTAATAGCTCATGGCATTTTCAACAAACGCATGCAATCGTTCCCTGTCTTCGACATCAATGCGATTAAAAATAATTCCATGCGCAAAAACATTTTCTCCATTTTCATTCACCGGGCGGGACCAAAGAATATCCGCTCTCACATGCGTTGGTTCCGTAAACTTGGGAAGCGCAATATCAAATTCCATGGTGGTGGCAACCGGAATTTCCGCCTCACTAATCAGCGAAGCACCTTCTTCGCTAAGATTGTTGATATACGTACCGGGCAATGCCTGGATGCCGGGAAATAGAATCGCTACCGGAATTTCCACCTCGACGCGAGCATACTTTCTATAATTCATAACACCCATTGCCTGCCCCCTTCTCCCTACCGTCTAAAACAGCGTCCCAGTATTCACCTGATGTTACTATCTATTTTATCACCCTAAAATGAACAATTCAAACCGAATCAAATCCAAGACACAGATTTTTTCCGGTCTTGGCTGCTTGAGTTTAACCTATTAAACCCGCATCAGGCAGGAACCCCATGTAAATCCGCCGCCAAAAGACACCAAAAGGCAGAGATTTCCCGGTTTTAGCCGACCTTCACTGAAAGCCTCACTCAATGCAACCGCAGTGGTGGCAGCGGAGGTATTTCCGTATTTTTCAATATTTAAAAAAACTTTTTCCATGGGCAGCTGAGAAAGGCGTGCCGCTGCCTGAATAATCCGCATATTGGCCTGATGTGGAATCAATAAATCCACAGCATCAATCCCTATTCCGGCTTTTTCCAGAGCTTGTTTGTTGGCATTGGCCATGGCACGGCCGGCAAATTTAAACACCTCATTACCCTTCATTTTAATATAATGTAAGCGTTGATCAATGGTCTCGTGGGAGGCGGGAAACCTTGACCCCCCACCCGGCATCTCCAGCAGCTGCGCTTTGCTGCCATCCGCGCCTAGATAGGAAGCCAAAATCCCCCGGTCACCTTCAACCGGCTGCAAAATTGCAGCACCGGCGGCATCCCCGAATAAAATTGCCGTATTTCTGTCTTCCCAGTCTGTAATCCGGGTCAATGTTTCCGCTGCCACCACCAGCACCGTACGGTACATCCCGGACGCTATATAGGATCGTGCCAGCTCCAACCCATAAATAAACCCGGTACATGCGGCCTCAATATCAAAACAAGCCGCCCGGGTGGCACCGACATGCCGCTGTATAAAACAAGCTGTTGCAGGCCAAGGAAGATCCGGCGTAATGGTTGCGGTAATAATAAGGTCCAAATCCGTTGCTTTCAACCCGGCGTTCTCCAACGCACGTTGTGCTGCCAATGCTCCCATCGTAGATGTGGTTTCCTCTTTGGCCGCGATCCGGCGTTCTTTAATCCCGACGCGGGTTGTAATCCACTCATCCGATGTTTCCACTATTTTTTCCAAATCGACATTGGTCAATATTTTTTCAGGAACGTATCTACCGGTTCCCACAACTCCTGCTGAAATAATATCTGCCACGTTTCTACTCCTTCTATAGATAAAAATCCACGGGCTTACCCGGCGATCTCCTCCAAATAGGTTCTGTATGCCTGATCGAAAAAATCAGCTGCCTGGGCATAATCAGGATAAGACCAGTCCCAGGTTTGAAAACACCCCTTTCTAATCCGGAGGGTCACTTCAGCATAAATCCCATTCCGCAAGTACACACGATGCTCAAAATCCTTGGTGCTGGCCAAAACCAACTTCCCCGGGGCTAAATATCCCGGATCAATATTCACCCTTCGCCCCTGGGCCGTATTCAATCCCAGACGCTGCTCTAACCCGTTCGCCTGATGTTTCCATTCCACCAAATTTTCTGCAGATTGCAAATCAGCAAAAACCAGAAACTGCCTATATAACTGGGACCCCATTTCCTTCTGATAATACCGGGTATGTTCAAACAAATAACTTTCGGAAGCAAACTGAATATTCCCAAAAGACGCCTCTAAAAGCGCAGATGCCTGCCCAAGGAGCTCCTGATTTTCCGCCAACAACCCGGCCAATGGTTTAACTTTTGGAATCCGCTGTGTTTCACCCATAATACTTTCACTATTTTTTTTTGAAAAAACAGAAAAGATAGTATAACAAAGCACAAAAAAGCGTCAATGGTAAATTCCATCGATAGGCTTGAAACACATGGTATTAAATCATTCATCTCATCTCCACACGTAACACCCAGTGTATTCACGTTGACACGCTAAATTACGAGAACCGTTTCGGTGCCTCTTGAATGACGGTTTCCAGTGGCATGACGCTGACTTGTTTATGAATCTTATATCTTTGTTTTCCTGGATAAATAACCGTAATATGCTTCAACTCAAGCTCCTGTAGCGCATTTCTCATTGACGGGGTTAGGGTGGGTGCATCCATGTGTTTGCATTCTATGCCATAGCGGTTATTACCTTTAATAAACACCAAATCAATTTCCGCACCATTATGTGTCGCCCAAAAATAGGCCTCTCCCGGCTCCAGTATACCGATGACTTCCTCCAGCACATATCCTTCCCAGGATGCTCCGCAACGGGGATGATTAAAAATTTCCGATTCATTTTTTAAGCCAAGCAACGTATGCAGCAATCCGGAGTCACGGATATATATTTTAGGCGATTTAACCTGGCGTTTTTTGATATTCACCTGCCAGGGCTGTAATTGCCGGACCATCAGTACTCCGGTTAAAATATCCAGATAGCGACGGATCGTCGGTTCGCTGACCCCCAAAGAACCAGCCGGTCCTGCCGCATTCCATATCTGCCCATGTTGATGGGCCAACATTGTCCAAAAACGGCGCAAGGCAACCGCCGGAATATTTATCCCCTGTTGGTAAAGATCACGTTCCAGGAACATCTGAATAAAATTTTTACGCCAATAATAACTATCGATTTTTTTTTTAGGCGTATAGGACAAAGGAAAACCGCCCCGATGCCATAGCCGGGAGACTTGGCTTATTCCCACCTCAGAAATCCCAAATCCCTTTATTGAAATAATTTCCAGGCGGCCTGCCAGCGATTCGGAGGACTGGCGCAACAAATCAGGAGATGCACTTCCCAAAATAAGAAATTTTGCCGGCAGCGGTTTGCGATCCAAAAGAACCCGCAACACCGGGAATAACTCCGGCCGTCGTTGCACCTCATCGATCACCACAATGCCGCGCAATTGACCCAACGCCGTTTTGGGTTCGTTCAAACGCGCCAAGCTCTCCGGATCTTCAAGATCAAAGTAGTTGTGCGAATCACTTTTGACCAATTCGCATGCCAATGTGGTCTTGCCACACTGTCTTGGACCCAGCAGCGCAACCGCCCGGCTCCTTTTCAAAGCCGCTTTGATTGTTTTCAAATAACCGATTCGTGGAATCATACAAATATACTACCATGATATTCGAAATTATAACTATCTTTTTTCATGGTATGGGAGATAGGGGACGTTGATTAGTATATCAGTATAGTCATTTGATCATGCCGGCACCTCACGATCCCAATAGATCACCAAGACAGTCTTCTCCCCCGCTTACCCTCCCTTTGGCGATAAGCTGACTGGCTGCCGATTGGTTGATACCCAGTCGGTTTCCGATTTCAGTCACCTGCATATCCAATACATACCGGCAAAGATACGCTACCATGGCTCTGGCTTCTGCTCCGGCTTTGCCTTTGCATTTGAACTCTATGACTCGAGATTCGGCGCCAGTTCTTCGGATAACATACTCTACTATTTTTTTAAAATCCCAGCTTTCTTTTGCCAAACAGTTCTTTTGCACTTTACTTGTATCCAACTGCTTGAGTACCCCTTGCACAAAAAAACTTTCTCCCAAAATACGCTCATCGCCCGCCCATCGACCACCTGCTTTTTTATTTGCCTTGACGACTTTCCAGCCACCAGCACTCCGGATAAGACCTCCGCCACAGAAGCGGTCTTCAGCATCTGTGTTCTCGAATTCGGATATAAATTGACGATACGCCGACCTGGCCTTCCCGATCTTTTCTCCAAAATAGGATAACGTTTCTTCTTCTGCGTACCAGGGATGGGATGTGTTTCCTACAAGCGCGGAATGTCCACACCAAGGATATGCATCCAATGCACTCAAGTTTTTCACTAAGCCTGCCTGCAGTGGATTTCTATGAATATATCGAATGAGTTGTTGAAAGTAATTTTCTTTCTGACAAATAATTGATTTATACCGATTTTGAAACAAATGCCCCGCACGCTTATGCCGGTGGTTGAAATTCACAGCATAACCGGTTTGGAGACGATGCATAAAATTGTGTAATGGATATTTTGTTGGAGAAACCAATAAATGAAAGTGGTTGGGCATCAGAACCCAGGCGTAACAGATAATGCCGGTTTCATCAACCAAACCTGCCAGTCTTTTAAGAAACATCTTTTTATCGTGGCTGTCTTTGTACAATCGCCGGCGTTCGATGCCCCTGGCAATAATGTGATAGAGGACTCCTGGAATTTCAATCCGTGGTTGTCTTGGCATACTTTATTTGACTCACAAAGGGGACTTTTTCATGCACTTTTTTTTAATTTTCTATACTGATATACTAATCAACGTCCCGGATCCCAATCAACGTCCCGGATCCCTAAAAAGGTGGACATAACCAAAAGAAGTATTAAAATATCTCAGGGGGTAAGCTCAGAGTATTAAAATATTGCCCGCAATAAGAACGCATGCTATTTATAGCAAGTTAAAATATAAATTCAGGAGAGTTATATGAGGAAAATATTTGTTTTTATACCATTGTTTTGTCTTTTAATTATTGCAGGGTGTGCCAATTCAAAAACAAAAGAAACTCCTGTAGGCGGGAGCTATGATGAAAATGCAATGAAAAGCTTAGTAAATCCTCCTAAAAAAATCCCGCCTTTTCTTCGCAGCATGATAAAAATAGCTGATAAAAAGGCCGAAAAGGAAATGATTATGGGGAGAGTATTGGCCTGGTCTCCCAAAATAGCCATTAGCTCAGGCATTCTGGAACTTTACATAGAAGAGGGTGCAGCCGCCTGCCTTGAGGAACGCATGATAAAAATTCTTAGAATTATAATATCCTATACAGTGCCCAGTCAGTTTGCTTTAGATATAAATTCATGGAACTTTCAGGATTTTGGCATAACTGAAGAAGAAATAAAAGGACTTCGGGGCGTGAAAGAAATCGATAGTATTGCCAGTTTTACAGACAAAGAAAAAACGGCATTAAAATATGCATATCAACTTTCAAAAACGCCCATAGTGCTTAGCCAAAAACTTCTGGATGATTTAAGAAGCCTGTTTTCTGCGAGGGAAATAGTTGCAATTGCAGCACTTACCGCCAAGGTAAATTATTGGGCACGACTAATGGAGGCGATGAGAATAAAGCCGGCAGGTTACACAGATGATCCGGTACTTCATCTGGAAGAATACAAAACTTTCGTAAAATAAACGGCCTATACAATTTAGTTATGGTATGAGGGAACTCCAGGTCACAACGTCCCGGGTCCCGGGTCAAAGTAAAAAGCAGCATAATAACTAAAACATAATAAATAATCATCAATCCTCGTCAATTAATTATCGAATAACAATAAATTAAATTTGACTTTCAACAAATAAGATGTATAATTAGTAAAATCACTAATAGGAGACTTCAAATGAACTATTTAGGTGAAAAATCGCTGTCATCCGTACTAAGAGTAATTTCTCATGTATCATGGTATGTTGTGCTGGTACTATCCATTGTTGCAGCAGTAATAGGAGTAATAATTATATTTTTTAATCCGTTCGAAAACCCTGCTATAGCAGAAATGGCAAAATGCTTAGCGCTGGACCTTCAAGATCCTGAGTGGTTAGCGTTTCAAAATATACCACGTGCTCTAAAAAGTATTTTCCTGCCCTATTTTGTAGTGATTGTGGTGTTGCTGCTTAAAATCATAAAAAAATCAGAACATTTATTTAATAATTTTAAGAATAATATCGTATTCAATCAAAACAATGTGCTTATTATCCGAAAGATCAGTAAGTTGCTTATTATATTTTCAATTTTAACCGTTGATATTGATTCTTTGTTGGTTTGTATGTTTCTGCTTTTGTTATGTGAAATTTTTAAAAACGGAACTGTTCTTCAGGAAGAGCAGGACTTAACCGTATAATTAGGAGTATATATGAGCATCATATTCAGACTCGACAGAGTCATGGCAGATAGAAAAATATCACTCAATGAATTAGCCAGGCGAATAGAACTTACTAATTCAAATTTATCGATTTTAAAAACCGGAAAAGCCAGGGCAATACGCATCTCAACCCTGGAGGCTATTTGCAGAGAACTCAATTGTCAACCGGGCGACTTATTGGAATACGATCCAGCTGAAAAAAAACCGCCTGAATAAAAAGGAGGGGGAAATGAATTCAAACAAAACGACAGCAAGAGTTGTCGGGCTTTTATATCTAATTATCGCAGTAATCGCTCCCTTCAGTATGATGTATATTCCCTCCAAGCTTATTGTAGCAGGAGATGCCACAGCAACTGCCAATAACATTATGGCTTCTGAGTCGCTATTCCGTTTAAGTTTTGTTGGCGATTCAATCGTATTTTTAATTGAAATTGTGTTGGTTGTACTTCTTTACGTATTGTTCAAACCGGTAAGCAAAACGCTTTCTCTGGTTGCAGCGTATGCCAGGTTGACAATGACAGTTATTCAGGGAATCAATTTGCTTAATCATTTCTTTGTTTTACTGCTTCTAAGTGGTGCTAATTACTTGAACGTATTTAAAATAGATCAGTTACATGCTTTAGTTTTATTATTTCTTAATGCCCATAACTATGTGGAGTATATTTGGGGGATATTTTTCGGCCTTCATTTACTTGTGCTCGGGTATTTGATTTTCAAATCAGGATTTCTTCCCAAAATTCTGGGGGTCTTGGTGATGCTTGCATGTTTTGGCTATCTAATGGACAGTTTTGGAATTATTCTTTTACCCGGCAACAAAGCGATTTCGATAATAACTTCGGTTTTTCTTGTGATTTCGGTTATTGGGGAATTGTCATTTACCTTTTGGCTTTTGATTAAAGGTGTAAAGAAGCAACAACCAGTAAGACTAGAGGCCGGCTGATGGCCATCAGTTAAAAAAGGAAGGATACCCAAATGAAAGCAATGGCATACACAAAATACGGACCACCCGACGTTCTTCAGCTGGGAGAGGTGGAAAAACCTATCCCTAAGGATAATGAAGTACTGATAAAAATATATGCGACACCGGTAAATTACGGAGATATTATAGCTCGAAATTTTAAAAATATTCCTCTTCACAAATTCAATATGCCGATGCCATTCTGGTTGGGCGCGCGAATATATTTTGGTCTCAGAAAACCACGAAAAAAAATACTGGGGAGTGAGTTTGCCGGGAAAATTGAAGCCACAGGCAAAGATGTAAAAGTATTTAGGAAAGGTGACCAGGTCTTTGCATATCGCGGTATGAACATGGGTGCTAATGCCGAATATCTATGTATGCCTGAGGATGGGATGGTGGCAATCAAACCGGCCAATATGACTTATGAGGAAGCCGCTTGCGTTCCTTATGGGGCATTAATGGCGTTAAGTTTGCTTAGAAAAGTAAATATTCAGAGCAGACAAAAAGTCCTTATCAATGGAGCTTCCGGCGGGATAGGTTCACTCGCAGTACAGCTTGCCAGGTATTTTGGCGCAGAAGTTACCGGGGTCTGCAGTACCCCAAGATTAGAATTAGTTAAATCTCTGGGAGCTGATAAGGTAATTGATTACACTAAAGAGAATTTTACCAAAAACGGTGAAAGATATGATCTTATTTTTGACATATTAGGCAGGAGTTCATTCTCACGTTGTAAAGGCTCGCTAACGCAGAACGGACGTTATCTTTTAGCCAGCTTCAAGATGAGACAACTTGTTCAAATGCTATGGACTTCAATAATAGGCAGCAAGAAAGTAATATGTGCGTTGGTAAGTGAAAAGTCTGAAGATTTAATTTTTATGAAAGAGCTTGTTGAGGCAGGAAAGATAAAATCGGTTATAGATAAACGCTATCCGTTGGAACAGACTGCCGAGGCTCATAGATATGTTGAAAAAGGGAACAAAAAAGGCAATGTAGTAATAACTGTTGAAACATAGTATCAAAACTGGAAAAAATGGATGAAAATGAACAACTCAAAAAAAACTAAAAGAGATACCAAAAAAATATTTCTAAAAAAAGGCCCTTGCTCCAGCGCATTTTTTTATATATTAAACCGCGAATTCGGCTATCCAATGGAAACGGAGGTGCGTGCCGCGGAATCATTATGTGGTGGAATAATGCAACAAGGATATCAATGCGGAATGCTTTGGGGGTCTGCATTGGCTGTGGGAGCGGAATCCTTTCGCAGGCACGATGATCGCGATCAGGCTATCGGTATAGCCGTAACGGCAACGGAACATCTTTTGGAATCATTTTTAAAAAGGGCAAAAAGTGCCGATTGCAGGGATATAACGAGTTGCAATTTTTCAAAAAAATTAATATTTAATATAATAAAATACTTTCTCTTTGGAAAAGCCGTAACCTGTATAAAACTTGCAGACAATTGGGCTCCGGAAGCGATCCAATCAGCCACTGAAGGATTATCCTGCGAGCAAATTGATTTACCTCGATTGCCAATAAGCTGTGCTTCCGAAGTTGCTAAAAAAATGGGAGCGAGTGATGAAAAAGTGGTTACGGTTGCCGGATTTGCCGGAGGTATTGGTTTGAGCGGCAATGCTTGCGGCGCGCTGAGCGCTGCTATATGGATGAACACACTCAATTGGTGTAGAAAACAAACAGAAAAATCTTTTTATACTAATCCAAATGCGAAAAATATATTAAAAGCATTCTATGAAGTAACTGATTCTGAAATTCTATGCCATAAAATTTGCGGACAGCATTTTAAGACAATAGAAGATCATACGAAATTTATAAAAAATGGCGGTTGCGATAAACTGATTAATGTACTCGCACGAGCATAATTATTATCAATCAAAAAGAAAGGATACCAAAATAAAAAAAGGAAGAATACCTAAATGAAAGCGATTGTATACACAAAATATGGTTCGCCCGATGTTCTTGCATTAAAAGAGGTAGAAAAACCTACTCTCAAGAACAATGAAGTATTGATAAAAGTTCAGGCGGTGTCTGCAAATCCAGCTGACAGAGGTCTCCTGACCGGTAAACCGTTTTTGCTCCGCCTGATGGGCTATGGGCTTTTAAAACCAAAAAACAAGATACTCGGAGCTGACATAGCGGGGCGGGTTGAAGCGGTTGGCAGAAACGCAAAGCAGTTTCAGCCAGGTGATGAGGTGTTCGGTGACATTTCCGATTGTGGTTGGGGCGGTTTTGCCGAGTATGTATGTGCCGGTGAAAATGCATTGGTGTTAAAACCGGCCAATATATCGTTCGGGGAAGCAGCGGCCGTACCCATGGCGGCAGTCACCGCCCTGCAGGGGCTTCGCGATAAAGGAAAGATTCAGTCAGGGCAAAAGGTTTTGATTAATGGTGCGTCCGGTGGTGTGGGTACATTTGCAGTACAGATTGCCAAATCGTTCAAAACTGAAGTGACCGCTGTGTGCAGCACGAGTAAATTGGACATGGTGCGCTCGATTGGTGCAGATCATGTCATTGATTACACTCAGGAAGATTTTACCGAAAATGGGCAGCATTATGACCTGATTATTGCTGCTAACGGATATCATTCGATCTCAGATTATAAGCGTGCATTGAGCCCCAAGGGAATTTATGTCGCGACCGGAGGTTCCCTGGCTCAAATATTTCAAGCTATGCTCCTGGGACCATGGGTTTCAATGACAGGGAGTAAGAAAATGGGTAGCTTGGCAACGAAATCAAATAAAAAGGATTTAATTTTTATAAAAGAGCTTCTTGAAGCCGGCAAAGTAAAACCTGTTATAGATAAACAATATCCGTTGAGTGAGGTTGCGCAAGCTCTCCGGTATCTTGAAGAGGGACACGCCCAGGGAAAAGTAGTAATAACCTTGTAATGGTAATGGGGTCAAGTCTGCTCTTTGCTTTTGATGATTATCTCAGCTACCCGATCCATATTTCTCTTGAAGTTCCGATCCTTCAACACCTGCTTTTCATTCTCTTGATAAGCTATACTTCCCCATCCGAAATTGTCGACCTATCTTCTTGCCGGCTATCACGTCTTAGCTTTCATCACATCCCGGGGTCTCCTCTTCTTGATCTATACAATTTAGGTTGTGTTAAATTTTTGGCCGGCGTGAATAACTTCGCTGCCGAAACCTTTCCCATTATCTAGGCAATTTTATCGGTATTACCGTGGTGTGTTGAGATGTAAATCATTAGAGTTCTCATTTCACTGATCATTTCCGTAGCAGCCGGATTGCAGCCAGCAATGCCATCAGGCTGCCAAACCCATAATATCCGCTTATCCAATCTGCGACCATCCCGGTAGCGCTGATGAATGTCACACGAAGTGCCAACTTTCGCTCCCGGATATTTTCCGCGCTTCGCAGTTGCCATCCCCAGATGATGTTTAATCCTGCCGATGCCAGCACAATCAGCCCGCAAATTAGTCCTGTAAGGGGCATAGTTGAGTGCCATGCAAGTACCGGTGCTTCTACTGCGAAAAAAAGCAGTACGTCCTGCATTCCGCCATAAAGCATCAACAATCCTCCCAGCGCTAGCACCACCAGCCAGGCCCAGCGATGAAATCCATGTTTTTCCATATTTTCATCTCCTTAAAAATAAACAGAATAGCCGAAACTAAACTTCTAAATAGTTGCCGTTTATTTACAAATTATAACTTAAATTTGCCAAAGTCGAGTTATAGGTTTCTCCAATCTTTAATACTTTTATAGATGTTTTGGTTTTATTATCTTTCACATGCTTTATGAATTCAGAGGGAGTTCCTTTCATGCTGAACATTATTGGAATTCCCCCAAATGTCCCGAAATGAATAGGTATTACAATCTTTGGTTTTAATTCTTCTGTTGCAAGTGCGGCATCTTTGGGATCCATCACCATTTTAGAACCAAAAAACTTGTTTCCGCTAATAGGTAAAAAGGCTACATCCAGTTTATGTTTTTTGCCAATTTCAGTCAGGGAGGGAATGAAAAAAGTATCGCCGGCAAAATAAAGGGATTCCTTTCCTGCTACAATAAATCTTTCAATACTAAACTTTTGCATATTTCACAATTCTTTGTGATTTTTTAAGGTTTATTGTTTTATTCGTCACACCGGCATGCTTTTAGCCGAAATCCATGGGGTTTTCAAGACTTAAAAACAACGCTTTTCTGAATTCCCGATACGAGCATTCGGGAATGACAACCTGGAAACCGCCTAAATGCCCAGGCTCCTAAAAACTATATTCCACCTTAAAATATATTTTATCCTTCAGCTCACTTATTAAAGTCCCGGTCGCCTCTCCCAGGACAAAAATTCCGGAAAGTACTATATTTGCCGCATCTGCCAGGGAATAAGTCACTTCCGGGTAAAGGATAAAAATTTCATTCTCAGTCTCATATGCCATGCCCAGTTGCAGGGTGTGAATGTCCAGAAACGGATAGCGCAATACTGTCATAATGTAATGCTCCTGAATATCCTCGTGGTTCCTGTGATAATATTGTGCCAGGCAATACAAATCATCCCTAAAAGTGTATTCTCCGCCAGCAGCTAACTGGTAATACTCCTCCCCGCTCTCCGGCAGATTATATGCTCCTTCAGCCCAGAGCGCGATTTCGCCAATAGCGCCTATAACGTCTCCACCATATATTTCCACATTACGATATTGGCCGTTTGTCCAGGGATAATCCTCTTTACCTTTAAAATAACTTGCCGATAAATCGCACCCAATTATGGATTGTGCCGACAGTTTGAATGCGTATTCGGAGTTCTCTAACTTCCTCTCCGGCAAGGCGACGCCCGGTACCTCAAGCGCCGGCACAAAATAGGGAAGGTAAACTCCTGTCAGGATTATATTGGTCAGGGGGTAGTATTTCAGGCGTAGTGCGGTTGCGCCCAGTTTTTCTTCCAGAATAAAGGCTTCCTCTTCGCTTAAATCAAAGGGATTTAGGTTATCCGTAGGGTTGATGCTATAGGCCGTGCCCCAGGAAATGATCTGCACCCCTGCCCGCAGGTCCAAACTGCCTAAATAATAATCAATATATGCCTCTTGCAAATTCCAATCGGAATGCAATTCCCCGGTAGTGTACATTTTAAGGCTGACATGAGCATGCGCATTGTCGCTCACCTGGCTGTCCAGCTTGGGTTTGAAAGTTGTTCTGGACCAAATTGCTTCTGATTCATCCAAATTAAAGCGCAGCCGGGTATCGATTTCTCCGTTGATATCAAGAGATGGCTGAGCCATAGCAAGGTTGGGAATTACCAACAGGCACCACAATATGAATAAAAAAAACAAGTTTTTCATAATATTCACCTATCGCTTTTCCAACTGACGCGTAGTGAACATTTTATCCGGAATTGCCGGATTCACCTTAACCTCTTTTTCCACAATAATGGTCTTGCTGCCTTTCTGCACATTCTGCATCTCCATTTTCTTGGTCAGCCAAAATCCCTCTATCTCTTCCACCTCGGATAAATACATAATCTTGAGCAGGTCTCCATGCTCATCATAATATTCGGTCTTCATTTGGTTAAAACGCGCCTTATCCACCCATCTCTTTTGTTTGCTGTAAATAGCGCCCTTCGCATCCTTTGGCAGCAGTTCCAGAATATAGCAATCCTGTTCTTCATATTTCTCAATCCCCAGTAACCTGGCGTTATATTTTTCCACCAAAGAATCCGTGCCCACGTCCTCATAACTAAAGTCACTGCCCATAAAACTTTTACCTTTATCCTTGCCGGCAATCCGGCGGACCTTTCGCAAGGCCGGCAGATAGAGCCAGTCATCATCTTTTACCGAGAGAAAACCCGTGCCTTTGATATTGGCAGGTGATATAAACCTGACCAAAGTATAGTCATCACCTTTTGTCCAGATTTTTATCGTCCGAATCCGTTTGGCGCCTGATTTGTGGACAATGGTCATCTCACTTATCATTATTTCCGAGGCCGGCCGGTTGGCTTCCTCTTTTTCTAAAATCTCATTGCCGGTTAATTCTTTCGCGTTAGCGGAAGAAGTGAATATAAGCAAACTCATTACCAGACCAACCCCCATAATTCCCATGTTCTTAATTTTACTTAGCATACTGATTACCTCCTTCGATTTTTATTTTGTGTCTGTCCCGCAGGAATAACAATGCCGGCAATACGGTCATTGACGCCAGGGATGAAAAAAGCATGGTCAAGGCAATCATCCAGCCCATGCGTGCTATGGGCGGCATGGACGCGAACACCAGTACCAAAAAACCCAATCCCACGGCCGCGGCATTGTAAAAGATTGCCTGGCCGGTATTTGAAATAGTAATCTTCAAGGCCTGCTCCACTTTTTTGCCCAGGGCCAGTTCTTCCTTATAGCGATTAAAAAAGTGAATAGCGTAGTCTACCCCTATACCAATAACAATGCTGGCAATAACCGCCGAAGCCACGTCCAGCGGTATCCCAAACCAACCCATTATCCCAAAGTTCAAAATCACCGTGAGTATAATCGGGATAGCGCAAAGCGCGCCATAGCTTAATGATTTTGAGATGATAATCATCAGCAACAGAACAATCATAATTGCCAGAACCAGACTTTGTAATTGTCCTTTTACAATAAGCTTATTCATTCTGTATGACAGGATGGGCGTTCCGGTTAATACTACCTCAGTCGTGTTGTCAAAATATTTATCAATTGCTCCTTCTATTTCAGCAATCATTTTCTCCCGTTCTGAAATTTTATAGGTTGCTACCCGGGATTGGATCAAAGCATGTTGATAGTCAAAAGAAAGCATATTATCCAGTTGCTCCGAACCTCCCAGGGACAGGAGCAGAAGATATTGGGCTACCTCTTCTTCTGTTTCCGGCAGAATTTTGAATTTCGGCTTCCCCTCGTGCAAGGCTTTATTGGTATTGCGCAAAAGATTAACGATAGACGCAGGCCGGCTTAAAATTTCAATCTCCGTGATATCATTTTGCAGATGCTCCATGGCCCGCAAAACTTCAGGCTCCTGAATATTGCCCTTGATAGCAATTTGAATAATATCCGCGCCGCCAAAATTATCCTTGACCACATTGTAAGCTGATCTAACCGGCCCGCCCGGTGGAAAGAAACTAATAAAATCCGATTCAGTGCTAATCAACGGAATCCCCAGACCGGCTGCCAGGATAAGCACCCCGGCGATTATCAGCACTGTTTTGGCTCTGCCTACAACAAAATCCGCCCATTTTTTCAGAGTTCCCTGCAAAAATGTTTTTCTGTTGCCAACAGATTCTCTTTTATGAGGACGCAGCAAGAAAAGAAATGCCAGGAATAAAGTGATTGTAATTATAAAAGCAATACCCACTCCCACGGCAGTAAACAAACCAAAGCTTCTAATCAGGCTTAAGGAAGAAACACCCAGCGAACCAAAACCTCCCATGGTAGTAATGGATGTTAAAAAACATGCCATACCTACGAACACTATTGTTCTGGTTAAAGCTTTCCTTTTATCCCAGCCCAGCGAAATTTCCTCACGGTACCGGGCAAGAATATGAATCCCGTCCGCAATGCCTATACTGATAAGAATAATCGGCATGATATTACTAATAGGAGTAAGGGGTACTCCAAGATATCCCATAAGTCCCATAGTCCAGATAATTGTAACCACAACAATAAGTAATGGCAAAACCACTCCTCTTAGATTGCGAAAGCTGAAGTAAAGTATCCCTACCATTAGCAGCATAGCCAAAGGAAGCAATTTGGCCATGTCTTTGCTCAGTATTGTATCCATTTCCATGTCCAGCACAGCTTGACCGGTCAAGTGAGTCTTGTGCTCCAGTCCGAGTTTATTCACCTCCTCTTTGAGATTGCAGATAACCTCCACTACATCTGCATTAGGTAAAATCTGAACCATAATTAGGGCAATTCTTCCATTTTCGGAAACTATCTGCCCCACATAGTCATCATTGGATAACACTCCTTTCTGCAATTCCCGGAGTTCGGCTTCACTCTCCGGAATATCCTCAATCAGTTCCACCACCTCGATCCCGCCCTCAACTCCCCGAATCTCTTCAACATTGGTTATACTCAGAACGGAATTAACCCCTTTCACTTTTTCCAATGCCAGAGTTAATTGATCTATTTCGCGCAATGAACCGGCGCTGAAGACCTCGCCCAGGTCCATAACCACCATGGCAAACTTTGCTCCGCCAAAAGTTTCGTCAACCTGGTCGTAGGCCGTCTTTACCGGGTCATTTGCAGGAATCATGGATTCCACATCACCGCTTACATCCAGCTTATTAAGACCGAAGTAAAAGAAGACTGTCGCCGAAATAATGAGAGCGATTATGATTTTCGGATATTTACCCACCCATAGGGTTAGTTTTTCCAGCATCGTTTTTATCTCCTTCCTTTTGCTCTTCTACACTGTCGGATTCTAAAATCTCCTCAAGCTTATCCCTAACCAACTGAAATTTATCCTCGGAGTACGGCCCCGCCACATGGCTGACCAGAACTCCGTCTGCCGCAATAACCAAAACATCGGTTTCATCTTTATCAGCGCCTAAAAGTTTATTAACTTTTTGTTCCCAGTCCATCAGGATAGTGACCGGACTCTTTTGATGAATTTCCTTTATTTTCCCTATTACAAAATTTCGGGTTATAAAAAAGGGGATGCCTTGCATGTCAAAAACCGAAAATATTTCCAGACTATCGTTCGGGGGAAAGGTTTGCAGCAGCATTTTTACCCAGTTCTCGCTATTTTCCTCTTTTGCTTTAGGACCCATAACCAATATGATTACTTTCCCCTTCATTTGTCCCAGTTCGTATGATTTGTCATCTGCGCCCTCTATTACAAAATCAGGGACTTTATCTCCTACCTCCACCAATACCGTTGACTCCGCCACGCCTTGCGCTACTTGAAATAGTGATAAAAAGCCGATGCAACAAAATAGTATTCCCCGGATATATTTCACTTCGCTAAAACCTCCCTAACTTGCTTTTTATTCAATTTCCCCGATTCATCCCAACTTGCCTGTCCTGATGCCTTTATCCGGGAACGACGGGATGAAGCGGCTAACATATTAATTCTGTATATCTTTATACTAAATACACGTAACAGAATTATTTCAGAATTGTAATAAATTGTAACAACCGCGCTTAGACTGGCCGGGCCAGAGTGAGTGACCGGGGGCGTTACGCTCTTTCCCTGATACAGATTCGAAAATAAGGGCGTCCTTTCGGCCCCTGTAATAATCGAACTAAACTAAATCGCAGATATTTGCTATATTAAGAGTCTCAAAGTCACATAAAAAGAACCGGCTGTTTAAACAACATCCCGAATTGCACATCATCTTTTTAATTGGTCTGCCATAGTAAGGCAAGGAAAGGTATGTGATCGATGCATAAATATTTGTTTTGCTTATTTTTATTTATATTTTTAGCGGGGCTGACAGCACCACGAATTTCACTAAGCGCCAATCGGTTGAGTTATTATAATTTCGAGGGAACGCAGACAACGGATGAAGTTTTTGGTAGTAATTATGAAGTCTATGATTATGAGCGACGTATGAGCGTTGCCCGGACCACTAATCATCCCCATGCCGGTAACTATTGCGCGCGTGTAAACTTGGGCACAATTGGCTATGACGGGATAAACAGTACGCTCTGCAGGCCGAACCCGCATATTGCAATAGGGTCTTTTAATTATGGCCATGAGGATAACTATGGACAACATACGGACGAGCAGGCTTTTTACCGATTTTGGTTCAGGTATGATGAAAATGTCAACTGGCATACGCAAATAAAATTATTCCACGGCGGCGGACATAATTTTAATGACCAGTATTCCGGAAATTACAATGCTTATAATACGCCGGCCCTTTCGCCGGTTTCAGCCCCCAAGCCGCATTCCATCTGGGACAGTCTGTGGCATAAAGTTGAAATTTATCATAAATACGCAGGCAGCAATATAACCGATATCCAAGTCTGGGTGGATAATGATTTAATCATGGATTTGGATGCGGATGATTTTAATCAGGATGCAGAAGGCAATCAGCTTTATCCGCAGCGCACAGAAAATTTCGGGCTGATTCATGAGCATACCTGGCATTTTTACAGCTATGTTTACCGGTATAATGATTATTATTCAGTTTCGCATCTCTCACAATTGGACGAGCTTCTCTGGACCACAACACCTTATTCCACCATTACCCGCGATGACAATCCGGAAGAAGTCACTCTTTTTGAAAATAACACGGATTATTACTATATCCGGTGCTACAGTTCGGATTATATGTACAATGAAATTGTGTTAAAAAAGGAAGAGTGGACCGGAATCGGCGAACGCCGGGACGGTCATTATGCCCAGGGAGCAGGTCGGTTGTTTGTGGAATTTTGGAATGGGAGCGATTGGCAGGAAGTCGAAAACATAAATGACAGCACGGCAGTATCCGGGAATACCCTGGAGCAGGATGGTTCCATTACCTGGACTGCGCCCACCACCGAAACTTGGCGGTTGTACTGGAATTTCATCTCTAACGGCGGCTACCGATGGATCAGGTTGCATGTTCAAAATAATCCCCTACAGGGATTAAAAGCCGATATGTTTATACCGCAATATTCATTAGGCATGCAATTGGATGATATTGAAATTTGGGACGGATTGCCGGATGATCGAATACCCATCGCCGGGGATTCAAAAATGGTTTTAGCTTACCCCAATCCAGCCCATGAAAAGGTTACTTTCATATTCACTAATCCCACAGCGCAAAACATTGTTATTCAAATTTTTAATTTTGCCGGGGAAAGGGTCGCCTCTATAAAATCCACCATTGATGAAAATAATCCTCTGGTGGAATGGCATTTAGTTAATATCGCCAGTGGCGTTTATATTTATCAAGTGGAAAGCAATGGAAAAAAAATCCAAACGGATAAAATTGCAATTAAAAAATAGGCCTCCCGTAATCGTGATCGCAAGCAAATGATTTTCCCCCAATACTAATCAAGGTTCCAATAAAAACCCACAGGCTTATTCATAGTGTTCCCGCTAACCGGCTGCGATAATAACAAAAAGCCGGCCCGCTTTTTCTGCGAGTCCGGCTTTTTGTTACTATACGACTATCTATGTTTTCCCCGGCCTGGTTTACCTTTCGTGCCTTTATGTCCACCCATCCCCTCAAAATGAAGCTGTTGGACCTCCATTATTTGCTTTTGCTCATCTGTCAAAATACTGCGCAAATAAATAATTGATTTAACCCGCTCGGCCGTCATTTGCCCGTGAATATCCCCGATTTTTTTCGCCATCTTTTCTATCTTGCCCATATTCGGATTATCCCGGCCGACTTCTTCCGCCAAGTCAATTTGCAACAGCTCAAGCGTCGAATGCTGTTGAATCATGGTTTTGCGTTTTTTTAGCTTTTCCTTTTTCAATAAATCAATTTGTTCTTTGGTGAGGTTAAGTTGGGAAATCATGCCGGAAGGACCGCCTGCCATCATTTCAGATCTGGCGCCAGGACCACCGGCCCCCCCCCCCATGGGACGCGCCATGGCTGCCGGAGCTGCCATCACCAGTGCGATAACTGCGATCATAATACTTTTCTGTATCTGTTTCATTTTCATTTTTCTCTCCTTTAGTTCAGATATTGGGACACCGTACCGGGCACCCCATAGGTTTCATAATCAAACTCACTACGATAACTTTTTGCCTCATTGTGAATACCCAATTGATTCAAGTCTTCGGCATACGCATTAAGCACTTCCTGCCGGGTCATATCCTTGCTCTGGGTGGAAAAAAACAAAGGCATTATCCCGATCATTAAGACTGCTACTGCCCCCATGACAGCCGGCACCCACCATTTCATAGGGTTGAACCCCTGCGGCTTTTCCGGGCGGGCATGCGCGATAACCCGGTCTGCCAACTGAAAGGTCATCTGCTCGGAAGCATTGGTCTGCAACGCCCGGGTGGCTGATAAATAACTGCCGGCCTGGACCTGGCAATGATGACACCGGGCCAGATGATCGCTTAGTGATTTTTCCTGTTTGGCAGACAAAAACCCCAAGGCCTGATCTGCCAGTAATGTTTCAGCCTTCCTGCAATTCACTGTGATCGCCTCCTTGTGCTTGGTAACTATTTTTAAACGCCATAAGACCCCGGCGCAATCTGGTTTTCACTGTGCCGAGTGAAAGCCCCAGTGTCTGCGCAATTTCATGCAGACGAAGATCGGATTCAAAGCGCAAAATCAAACACTCGCGGTAGTTGGGCTTGAGTTCCTGCAAAGCCTGCCAAACACGAGCTCTTCGCTCCTGGTCAAGCAATAATTTTTCGCCTATCGCCTCCACCCGCAGTTCCGGCATCACATCACTGCTCGGAATCTCGCGACGACGACGCAGTCGCTCCCGTCCTACATTCACCGCTACTTTGTAAAACCAAGGCTCAAATGGCCTGGCAGGATCAAAGTAACTCCTTTTTTCATAAGCCCGTAAAAAGGCATCCTGACTGAAATCCGCCGCATCCTCTCTTTTTCCCAGGAGTTTCAGGCCGATTCTAAACACTTTGTTTTGGTAATAGTCCACGATTTCACGGAGCGCCTCGAGATCACCCGTATGAAACCGAAGTGCAACATCTGGATTTATCACGGCCATTGAACCTCCTTTCTATAGATACTATGCAATTGCCCTGGATAAAGTTTCAAAATTCAAAAAGTAAAATCCGCTGATACAAAACTTATTTTACAGGGGCAGCATTTTTTTGTCGTGCCGACGCGAACACGATAAGCTGCCGTCTTTGGGGCAGGGTGAAGGATGAAACAGCTTTATTTTACAGATTTTTTCCTGGATCTTATAATTCTAATTTTAACGCTGGCAGGTGAAAACGTTTTCACCTCAATACCGGACGGAACAATAATATCCTGCTTGGAAAGCGTATAGATACTTTTGCCTACCCGCAATGCACTAAGATTAATCGAGACCCATATCTGGCGTTCCTTGAGGGAAAGAATTCGATCGCGCCTACCTGAGATGGTTACCTGTATTTTTTGCTCCTTGGGTTCTGCGACTGCCCGGCCCACGGAAAGATTATTAAAATAAACCGGCACCGTATAGACCGACTGCATCGACTGTTGACCTGCAACATACGACCAAATAATAAACGCCGCTGCCAGGGCAGCCAGTTTATACCGCCAATTATTGAATATTTTTTCTTTAAAAAACAGCCGCCAACGGCGTGGTAAAAATCCCATACCTGACTACCCCCTCTTGGGTCCGTATAAGGTGAGCATTTCTTCCAAAGTCTGGCTGTCAATTGCAGGTGTGATCTTTCCTCCCACGGCCAATGAAATGCTCCGGTTCTCTTCAGAAACCACAATGGCGACCGCATCTGTCTCTTCGGTAACACCGATTGCAGCGCGATGACGGGTTCCATAATTTCTTGAAACATTGGGGTCCTGGGTGAGCGGAAGAATACAACCCGCAGCCACCACACGCCATTCCCGGACAATCACAGAACCGTCGTGCAGCGGCGTCTTGGGAACAAAAATTGTTACCAGCAATTCCGCCGAAAGTTCTGCATCCATACTTGTCCCGGTATCGATAAAACCCTTTAAATTCACATCCCTTTCCAATACGATCAAGGCGCCGATTTTGCGGCGCGCCAGCACCCGGCAAGCTTCGGTAATTTCTTTGTATAACCGCGCCTCTTCTTTTAACAGTCCTAAAAACATCCGGCGGCGCCCCAATTGAATCAACATACGACGCAGCTCCGGTTGAAAAATAATTGCAAAAGCAATCAACCAGACCGCCCAGAGACTGGTCATCAGCCAGTTGATGGTATACAGCTGTATCTGAGATCCCACAAAGGCAAACAGGAGCAGAAACAAAAATCCCTTGAGCATCTGCATGGTCCGTGTCTCACGAATCATAAGCAGGACACGATAAATCAAAAAGGATACCAACAGAATATCCAGCGCATCCTGCCAGCGAAAATCTATAAGCAATTGATAAAACCGCGTCAATTCAAGCGGCATGGGCGACTTGCCTCCTTGTTGCCTTTTCCTGCTTTTGACGCTTCCCGGCGTCTCGAATGGCATGCGCGACCTGGATGGTCATCTTCATCTCAGAAACATCATGCACACGTAAAATATGCGCACCTCGCGCGACAGCCAGCGCCACAGCGGCCGAAGTGCCCCATACCCGCTCCTGAGGCGGGAGGGTGCCGAGAATGCCGCTGATAAATGATTTACGGGAGACTCCGATTAAAACCGGATACCCGGTTTTAATCAAATCCTGGATATTGTTCAACAACAAAAGATTATGCTGAAGATTTTTTCCAAAGCCTATCCCGGGATCTAAAATAATTTTGGAATCAGCAATCCCGGCGACACGTGCCTGGCGAACCCTGCGCAGCAATGCTTTACGGACATCCTGCACAACATCATCATACCGGGGTGCTTTTTGCATGGTTTGCGGCGTTCCTTGTATATGCATTATCACAATCGGAACCTTGGCGCGCGCAACCACCTGACGCATTTCAGGATCTTGCAGACCAGTGACATCATTAATCATTTGAGCACCTGCAGCAATCACTTTGCGGGCGACTTCCGGCTTATAAGTATCCACCGATACCGGAACACCCAAATTGACAATCCGTTTCAGCACCGGCAGGATACGCCGCAATTCTTCCGGAGCGGATATGGGGATTGCCCCCGGACGGGTTGACTCTGCACCCACATCAATAATATCGGCTCCCGCGTCAATCATCGCCTTGGCACGTTGATACGCTGACAGCGGGGTCCGATAACGTCCCCCATCGGAAAAAGAATCGGTTGTCAAATTGATAATACCCATGAGTAACGGGCGGATTGCAAGATTAAAACGTTTACTGCGGCAATTTAAAAAAAATCCTCTGGCAGGACTGCCCATGGGAATTCCTTTCCCGAAAGCCGTCAGAGGTCTTGAGGCTGTTCAACTTCCCCGCTTCAACCCCGGCTTCCCTGTCTGTCTGCCCGGCCTGTCCGGCCGCCTGTCCGGCGCATGCAGGACAAATGCAGGACGAATGGGGATTTCACGGATAACCTATTAAGCCTTGGCCTCCTTGGCGGCAGGTGTTTTGATATTAAGAATCAGATTAACTTCTTCACCTTCAATAATTTCTTTTTCCAAAAGAGTCCCGGCCAACTTATGCAGCTTGGTCTCATTTTTTTTCAGGATCATCGCCGCCCTATCGTAGGCGGTTGATACAATTCGCTTCACTTCCTTATCAATCCCTTGCGCCGTCATCTCGCTATAATTTTTTTCCTTCATCAGGTCTTTGCCAATAAAAACCTCGCGGTCTTTTTTCCCAAAGGTCATGGCACCCATTTCCTTGGACATGCCGTATTCACAGACCATGCGATGCGCGATGTCTGTGGCACGTTCCAAATCATTGGATGCGCCGGTTGATATTTCTTTAAAAATAAGTTCTTCCGCCGCCCGCCCGGCCAAAAGCCCGGTAATATCTGAATGCAACTCCTCTTTCATCATCAAAAACCGGTCTTCGGTGGGGAGCTGCAACGTATAACCCAATGCTGCCTGTCCGCGGGGAATAATTGAAATTTTGTGGACGGGGTTGGTTCCGGGAATAAAACGCGCCACCAAGGCATGGCCTGCTTCATGATATGCAATAACTTTTTTCTCCCGTTCAGACACCACACGGCTTTTCCGCTCCGGTCCGGCCAAAACGCGCTCAATAGCTTCTTCCAGTTCCGACATGGTGACCGCCCGTTTATTCCGCCGTGCCGCCAGCAAGGCACCCTCATTCGCCAAATTCGCCAGGTCGGCACCGGAAAACCCGGGCGTACGCCGCGCCAGAATCTGAAGATCAACATCCGGCCCAAGAACAATCTCCTTGGTGTGCACTTTTAAAATACCCACTCGGCCCAGTAAATCCGGCCGGTCCACCACCACCTGACGGTCAAAACGCCCCGGACGCACGAGTGCGGGATCAAGCACATCCGGCCGGTTGGTGGCTGCAATCAGAATAACACCGGAATTGACCTCAAAACCGTCCATCTCCACCAAAAGCTGATTGAGGGTTTGTTCCCGCTCATCGTGTCCGCCGCCCAAACCGGCACCACGGTGTCTGCCGACAGCATCAATCTCATCAATAAAAATGATGCAGGGCGAGTTCTTCTTGCCCTGCTCGAAAAGATCACGGACGCGTGACGCGCCGACGCCAACAAACATTTCCACAAAATCCGATCCGGAAATACTAAAAAACGGCACACCTGCCTCACCGGCAATCGCACGGGCCAGCAGTGTCTTGCCGGTTCCGGGATGTCCCAGCAGTAAAACGCCTTTGGGAATTTTCCCGCCCAAACGTTGAAATTTTGACGGATCCTTTAAATATTCAATAATTTCTTCCAGGTCCTGTTTTGCTTCATCCACACCGGCAACATCGGCAAAGGTTACTTTGGGACGGTTGGAGGGGGTCTGGAGTTTCGCCTTGCTCTTGCCAAAGGACATGGCGCCGCCGGCGCCGCCCTGCATTTTATTAAGATAGTACAACCAAAAAAGAATGAATGCAATGACCGGTCCCCAGGAAAAGAAAAACGTCGCCAGCCACTGAAGCGGCGAGGTTTCAGGGATTTTCCCGACAATCTCAATGTTCTTTTCATGCAGCTTGTTGAATAGCTGCGGATCATCCATAGGCGCGACCAGATTAAACGGTGTGCTGTCTTTACGTTTTCCGGTGATCTCCTTGCCTGCCTGCTCTTTTTGTACAATCACGACCTTGGCAATTTCTCCGCGATCCACATCACTTAAAAATTCAGAATAGGTATATTGTTTTTGCCCGATATGTTTCGGCAAATTAATGTAATTGACGAGCATGATAACAACGACAAAAATAAAAAGCCAAAATGAAAGTGTTTTTAATGAATTATTCACAAAATGCCTCCTACCAGCCTAACCAAATTACCCCAGATACCTCTGCAGCTATCCTTTTATTTTTCAATACAAATTTAGGATGGCCTATCGTAGCATACAGTTTTCAGGCTGGCAACTTTAAATTCTCCGCTTGTTTTTAATCAAATTTTCAAAATTTTTCATGCGATTACATCTGTTTTCATTGCTAGTGACGGCGATTCCGGTTATTTTACGAAGCTTTAAATCACCCTGCTTCACCAGGAGCTTAAACATTTAGTCGGATTATTTGTATTTTGCCGTCATACCGGCGGAAGCCGGTATCCAGGAATCTGAATTTTAAAGCTTTTTCTGGACCCCGGTTTTCACCGGGGTGACGAACAATACCTAAAACAGGCTAATTGCCCAGGCTCCTACTGTCCAAGTTATAAAACACACTGTCTTCTATTCGCCCTAAGTGCTAATTTTTAAAGGAAAACTGATACTGTATCCATACGCTAAAGCCGGATTTGACGATAAAGTCCCCTGATGTTCCATAAAACGCGTGGTGCGTTTTTTCCTTTAAAAATCAGTACTTAGGGCGATCCTGTAGCTGCCGTATTTTAAAATCCGGACAAAAATCACCCTGCTACAAATAAAACAAATTTCCAGGATGCAGACCGGTCAACGGCGGGCTCTCTGGGGAAACACACTTATTTTGACAGCTGCTACGGTGGCAAGAGTTATTTTTGCACTTTCTGCGATGGGACCCATATACACCCATATCACTTCATGATTCCGTACCACAAGCGGCCACGTTTCAATTTCTTCCCTGGACAATCCCATTTCCAGCAAAATCTTTCGGACGGATTTCTTTTTTCCCGCCATCCCCAAAGGACTCAGCACATCACCGGTTTTGAGCGTTCGCATCACCAGCGTCCCTTTGACACTCTTGGCATCCAGGAAAACATGCCGCGCATCCGGCGGCCTGCGAAGGCGGGTTGGCCTTGCTGCTGATTCCATTTTGACGCCAAAGGGGACCCCGGGGTTCTGGTTGAGTCCTTTTTTTAATTTCATACAGTACGCTGCCGCTTGCACCTTCGGAGCAGTCTTTTCCACCACCAATATTCCCCGGTGCAAGCCGGCCTGCCAAAGACCGGGCAGACTTATTCCCTGCCGGCCTTGTAAAACAGCATCCCAAACACGTCTGAGATGCTGGTTGGATTTCTCCGGAATTCCCAACATCTCCCAGACACCGGCTAAAACACGCCATTGGATGGCCTCCGGCAATTTCAACAACGCCTGCCGGTGAATCCGGCATTTTGTTTCTTCTCCGGTGATACCGAGTTTTCGCATTGCTTTTTGTGTCAACGACGCCAGCAGGGCTTCATCACGCCGCAAGCTTTCTCCATTTTGTACAATGCGCTGCTTTAACAATGGATTATACTTTTTTTCCAAAAGCGGAATCAATTCCAGCCGGAGACGGTTGCGCGCAAACACATTTTGTTGATTACTCTTGTCCACACGCCACTTAATTTTTTTTTGCCGCAGAAACATTTCCAGCGCTTGCTTGGGGATGGTTAATAAAGGACGCAGCAAACGCAATCCTTTGGGTGCGGTTGGATGAGGGAAAATTCTATCGGCTTGCATGCCGGATAACCCGCGGCTTCCGGTTCCCCGTAAAAAATTAAACAGAATCGTCTCCACCTGATCGTCCTGGTGATGCGCCAGCACAACGGCTTTGGCCTTGATCCGGACGGCTGTATCCATAAAACAGTCCTGCCGCACCAACCGGCCTGCGGTCTCTTGGGAAATCCCGCGCTTCACCGCTATTTTCGTGACATGACTATGGTAAACAGAACAAGGAATATTCAGGTCTTGGCAATGCCGCATGACGAGCCGCATATCCCGGTCCGCCTCCTTGGCACGCATGCCATGATGAACATGCACAACATGCAGCCGCTGGGAAGCATCGGGTAAACAAGCGTACAGAAGATAAAGCAGCGCCACGGAATCCGCCCCGCCGGATACACCGGCAATCAACGCTCCGCGTGCAGGCAGCAATTGCTGTACCTCACGGATAATTTCTTTTAACAATGGTTTCATGACTAGTTTAACAACACTTCCGGTCCCAGGCTGTCAATCACCAACTGCCGCCAACGGCGGTAAACAACCCGGTTCATGAATTCCACCGGATTGTAATCATCTGTACAGATAACCGCATCTTCCCAACCTGAAATACTTACCGCGTTGGCCTGCAACGCATTCCATACTTCAGGATCCGGACCCTCCTGTGGTTCGGGACCCTCCCCGGCAATACAAACAATATTCCCGAACTTATGCTTGGCTTCGCTGAAAAAAGACTTGCACCAGTCATGCGGCGCTCGCAAGGTCGCAAAAACCGAAGCCCCGGCCTCGCGATGCGGCCCCTGAACGTATCCAACAAAATTTAAAGCCGTCACGCCGCCGGGATTCAAAATATTCTTCACCTCCGTAAAAAAATTTTTAGTCAGTAAATGACTCGGGAAATTTTCACCATTGAATGTATTCAACACAACCACATCATATTTTTTTTGTGTGGTACGCACAAACCGCCGTCCGTCATCCAGGGTAATCCTGACTTTTTGCGGATCAATCCCAAAATAGGTTTCCGCCACTGCCTTGATTTTTTTATCAATTTCAACAACATCCACCCGGAATTCCTTGCGCAATAAAGCATGCACAATATTCCCGCCGCCCAGGCCGACCACCAAAACATCTTTGGCCTCCGGGTGATAGCTGGTGATTGCATCAACCATATCACTGACATAGCGCGGCACCGCCCGATGCGAACGGTAATCTTCTCCCGACTGGGTGACCCCATCCACCAATAAAATTCTCTGGTTACCAATTTGCGCCACCTTAATCTCTCCGTAAAAGCTATTGGTCTTGTAAATTATCTTTAAATTTCCTGTAGAACTTGGATTAGGGGATATGCGGGGAAAAAAAATCAAGCTCCCCAATCCCAGGATGATCAGCGCCAGAAAAATCCACCACCGACGTGAACGGATAACGAAATAATAAAACAGGGGCATGATCAACAACACCATTCCCAACCCGAGTAAAATCGTACTCAAACGAAAATTGGGAATCAAATAGAACCCCATGACAACCGTCCCAATAAAACTTCCCACAGTGGAGATCGCATAGAGCATACCCACGCGTGATCCCAGTTTTTCAAATTGATCGGTGAACAGTTTGGTGGCATAAGGACTGACAATCCCGAGAAAAAAAAGCGGCAGGCTGAACAGAATGACACTCCCGATCAAAACCCCGCCCCGAACGCCGAAATGGCCGGCAAAGGTCAGCACCGGATTGCGCAAAACCGGAATAAGAAACGTGAGCAGCGCGGATAGGGTAATCGCCAAATATAAAAATTCCGGACGCCGCTTGGCATCCGCCAATTTACCGCCCAGCCAATAACCGACGGAAAGCGCCAGCAGCGTCACCGTAATCAGAGCCGACCAAACATAAATACCTACTCCAAAAAACGGACCCACCACACGTGTGCCCACCACCTCCAGCATCATGATCACATTGCCGGTGATAAAGATGGTTAACAGCAGCACCCAGGGTGGAACCGCCCCTGAAGGATGTTCCCCGGTTTTATTCATTTGCATATTTTTCCTCCTCCGTTTGCACACCGCCCAGCTTTAAAACCTGCACCGCCAGGTCAGCTTTACCAAAAGGCGCCGACACTTGAACCCCTTGAATATGCTTTTTGATTTTAACCAATGCCTCCCCGGCAATTTTCACGCCCTCTTGCTGTGCATCACGCCCGCTGCCTTTTGCGCGCATTCTTTCCATAATTACAGGCGGTACTGTGGCCCCGGGAACTTCATTATTCATGAACTCCGCATTTTTAAAAGACATCAAAGGCCAGATCCCGGCAACAATGGGAAGGGTGACATCCTTGATTCTATCTCGAAACCGAAAAAAAATGTCCGGATCAAAAACCGGCTGGGTAATCATAAATTCCGCACCAGCGGCAATTTTTTGATGAAGCCGTTCAATTTCCTCATCCAAATTAATCGCACCGGGATTCACCCCCACGCCTTTTAAAAAAGCCAGCGGTTTGGGTATCGGATTGCCGCCAACATCACGCGCCTGATTGAGACCTGTCACGATTTTGGTAAGTCCAATGGAATCCACATCAAAGACTGCCGTGGCATCCGGGTAATCCCCCACTTTTGGCGGATCTCCTGTGATAATAAGCAAATTACGAATTCCGGCAGCATGCAACCCCAATAAATCCGACTGCATCCCAATGATATTCCGGTCCCGGCATGTGTAGTGCAAGATAGCTTCAATCCCAACTTGCTGCTCGATCAGCATGGCCAGCACCATGGGAGAAAGCCGGGCGGAAGCACGCGGCCCGTCAGGAATATTCACTGCATCAATCCCGTTCGCCTCTAACAAACGGCACTTGGCAATCGTGTCCGTCGGATCAGCACTACGCGGCGGGGTGATTTCAATGGTTGTGATAAATTTCCCGGTGTGAAGCGCCTGGCCCAGCCGGGACTTGTCCGCTTGGGGTACTTCCTCAACAGCTGCCTGTTCCGTTTCCGTCAGGACGACTTCCACATTGCGTTTACCGGGAAACAGCGCCCGAATGGCCGAGTGCATGGCTTTAATATGCTTGGGTGCCGTACCGCAGCATCCGCCGACAACCCGGGCGCCGGTCTGGATAAAGCGTTTCGCGTACTCCGCCATATATTCAATTGATGCCAGATAAAAATAACGGCCGTCAACCACTTTGGGCATCCCGGCATTGGGCATGCATGAGATTGGTTTTTTTGTAATCGTTTGAGCTTTTTCCAAGAGCGAAATCATATCCGCCGGGCCGGTGGAACAATTAAACCCAATCACATCCACATCGAGCTTATCCGCCGCTTTCAAAAAAATATCCAGGGTCGTGCCGATCGCAGTCTCACCTTTTTCATTAAATGATCCTTGCGCAATAATCGGTAAATCGGAAATGGAACGGGTGATCTCAACTGCCAACTTAAGTTCCTGACTATCTGAAAAACTCTCAAAAACAATCAGATCAACACCCGCCTCAATGAGACTGCCGATCTGCGCTTGATAAAGTGCTTTGGCCTGTTCCCCGCCAAGGGGACCCAACGGTTTTAAGTGAGCACCCAAAGGCCCTACTGAACCAGCCACCAAGGCTGCATCCTGTGCCGCCTCCTTGGCCATCTCCACCGCCCGCATATTAATCTCGCGAACCTTGGCTTCTAAACCAAAACCCTTCAATTTATTGCCATTGGCGCCGTAAGTATTGGTTTTAATCACATCTGCGCCGGCTTGTACATACGCCGCATAAATATCAGAAACCATTTTAGGCGCTGTAAGATTAAGCCCTTCGTAACATTGGTTGATGTACGCGCCTTTTTTATACAGCATGGTTCCCATCGCACCGTCAAACAGAACCACACCTTCCTTTAATTTTTCACTAAACGATTTCACTAAAAAAACCACCCCTGACTTTAATAGTAGAGAACAGGCACCCGGCATTCGCCCCCGCATACGCGGGGCAAGCTGGGCAAGTCCGCCGGACAAGTTGCCTGTTCCCTACATTTTTACCGTACCTGAAGTAAAAGCACAAGAACTTAAAAGGTATTTAGTCGCTCCTGAAAAAGTCAAACTGGAATTCATTTCCCGATGAAGCCTGGTCAAACGATTGAGCAAGTACGCTGCCGGGCATTGCCCGGCGCATGCCGGGATTTGGATGATACGATGATACCTCGCCTTCGTGGCCGCTACTTTAGTGTCTATCCTCATCCCCGTTCCGTACTTTGTCCTTTGGCAGCTCACGCGCTCAATCGGTTGAGACCTGTACGCGTTATTAATTTTTCAAACAGTAGCCTTTTTTACCGTTTTCTTAAAAATAGTTTGAATATCCCGGTTAACCAGGTACAGGGCGGGAACCAATATCAAGGTCACGGTTGTCGCAAAAACCAAACCGTAGGCCATGGCCATCACCACCGGCACCAAAGACTTGGCATTACCGCCAATACCATACACCGTGGGTAAAAGTGCCGCCACGGTGGTAAGCGTGGTCAAAACAACCGGACGTAACCGCTGCCGTGCACCCTGCGAGACAATCTTGATGATTGATGTCAAATCACCCGGACTTTTCCGGGTCTGGAATATTTCATTAATAAAATTTACCATAATAACGCTGTCATTGACCACCACCCCGGACAAACCAATCATACCGACAATACCCATAAAAGACAACGGAATGCCGTGGGCCGTAAAAGCCAGCAGTGCCCCAATCAAGCCAAACGGCACCGCAACCACCACCAACAACGGTTGGGAAAGTGACCCGAACAGGAGCAGTAATATAAAATAGATCATCACCACCGCGATCACAAAAGCCACCATCAGTCCTCCCAATGATTCCTTGGTCTCTTTTGCTTCGCCGCCGATTCCCAGTCGCGTGCCGGGAAAATCCTTGGCGATTTTCGCAAAGCGTTTTTTTATTTTCCGGGCTACCTGACGGGAGGTGGTTATTTTTTCATCAATATCAGCAGTCACGGTGGCCACGCGATTGCCCTTGTGATGATTAATCACCGAAGTTCCTTCCTGCGGGACAATCGTGGCAATCTGGCTTAAGGTGATCAGCTTACCGGCGGCGTTGGGTATTTGCAGCGCTGCTAAAAACTTAGGGTCCCTTTGATAACTATCATCCACTTGCACCCGAAACTCTATCTTCTCTTCCGCGCTTTGCAAGTACGTCGCAACCGTGCCTGCGTAGGCGGTACGAATCGTCTGGGCGACCGCGGCCACGGTCAAACCATATTGGGCCAGACGCGCATAATCCAGTCTGACTTTCATTTCTTCTTTGCCCGGCTTTTGGTCATTATCAATATCTTTCACACCCGGGATCTTCCGTAAAAGTTCCTCCACCTTTATCCTGGCTGCCCTGATGGACTTTCGGTTTTTTCCTTTGATTTTGACATTCACGGCTTCGCCTGTTGGGGGACCCATAATTTTTTCTTCGATAACAATTTTTTTAAATTTTGTCAGTCTGCGGGTATTGACGACCTGGCGCAGGTCGGCGATGATTTCACCGGTCGTTCTATCTCTTTCACTGCGGGGAACCAGGGTGATGTGGACCTGTGACCAATTTTCATGGTTCCCCTTGGAATTCATCATCCGAACAGTATGATGTCCAATCTGGGTCTGCAGGGAAACCATCTCTTTTTCGAGCAAATGCTCCCGAACGATCGCCTCGACTTCCATGGTGAATACCTCGGTTTTGTCGAGTCCACAGCTTTCCGGCACTTCCAGATTGACATAAATGGATTCCGAAGAATCATCCCACATATTCACATAATTATTAATCGTACCGCGTGAGACCAGCAGAGTTAATGCCGCGACAACCACGAAGACCAGCATAATGAGATACCGAAAACGCAATATTTTTCCCAGCCATTTTTCATACGCCCCGGCAATGGGACCGAACCAGTCCGGGCGTTGCTTTTCATTTCCATCCTTCCCCGCCAAATGGTTGGGAAGAACAATCACGGCTGTAAAAAAAGAAGCCAGCAGCGTGGCTGTCACAATAATCGGAAATACTTGGACAAATTTACCCATCATACCTTTGATATACAACAGCGGTATAAACGCCGCGATGGTGGTTAAAATAGTCACCGTGACCGGCGCAATCACTTTTTTAACGCCCAGCACAGAGGCCTGCACCGGAGCCTGCCCGGTCTTTTTTTGCTCAAAGATATTCTCTGCAATGACGATACCATGGTCCACCAGCATTCCCAATACCACGATAATGGCGCCCAATGACATAAGGTTGAGGGAAATATTGGTGAGATTCATATAAATAATCACCATCAGCAAACTGATGGGTATTCCCACCGCCGTCCAAAACGAGGTTTTCAAATCAAGAAACAAAAAGAGCACCACAAAAACCAGGATAAATCCGATCAACGCGTTATTGACGACAACGTCAAGCAGGGCGGTGACGGAAAGCGAGCGATCTTCCAAAGTCGTGATTTCAAAACGGTCGGCAACCCGGGGTTTCAGTTTCTGCAAATACGCTTTCACATTTTGAGAGGTTTTCACAACATCGGCGTTCTCTTTTTTAACCACCTGGAACACAATCGCCTTTTTGCCATTCACGTTGACCCGGATCGCCTCCTTTTTGAAACCGTCACGCACCGTGGCGATATCTTTGATGCGTACTCTTTTTTGTTCAAAGCTTGAACGAACAATCACGTCTTTCACTTCCATCGGTTTTTCAAACTGGCCGATGGTCACGATGGTCTGTTCCTTTTGCAAAGACTGCAACGTTCCGCCGGTGGCCCGGACATTCCGGGCCTGAATACTTTTGACCACATCATTGAGTGAAATATAGTAGTCCCGCAGCTTCGCAGGATGGACTGCGACGACAATTTCCCGGTCCCGGTATCCCTTTTTCCGGATTTCGCCTACCCCTTTAACCTTTAAGAGGTCTTCTTCCAGCTGCCGGGCAAACCTGTTCAACGCCTTTTCCTGCAACGCCCCGTCCCCTGCCTGGGTAATGCTCAGGGTATACACCGCCATCCGTTTGGGATTCACCTCTACAATCGTAATTTCCTCAACTTCATCGGGAATATCTAAAATATTGCCCAGCGTAATCTTCCGGTGTATTTCATCCTTCACTGCCTGCTTGTTCTCCAGGTCATAATCAAGATGAGCATAAAGGGTCGCGCCATTTTCAATGGCAAAAGAAGCGTGTTCCTTAATTCCGGCGATTTTTCCCAGTTCGGTTTCAATGGGAATCACAACATTGAGTTCCACATCCGCAGCACTGGCACCGGGATAAATAGCCCTAATAATCATGGTGTCCATATCGGTCGCCGGAAACACCTCTCGCCGAATTTCCAACAAGCTCGTCATGCCAAATATAAAAATCGTGATAACGATCAAATTAATCAGCAATTTATTACGAACCAGGTATTCCAATATTTTTTCCATCTGTTACTCCTTGTCCCCGGAATCGGGTTTCCCGAATTGCATCCCGTTGCTCAAAACATCGCACTTGCAGCTTTAGAATGACATGTCCACCAATATAGTCTCAAACGCTGCCGGAGGCAAGTATTGAATCCCGAACAGGCTGCCCAATTTTTAGTAAATAACGAAGAATAAAAAAGGCCCTGCACCGTATGGTGCAGGGCCTTTTTTATTAAGTTTGGTAGCGGAGCAGGGTTCATTGGCTACTTTGGTCGCAGAGCTCCCTGCGTAGCCTCACCTCGTTTGCTGACGGCCAGAGGCCTTTTCCTCGCTATTCGCTCGGCGCAAACTCGCTTCAAGTCCCTATCGTGCTCCCGGGTACTTATATTAAATAAGGTGAGGGGACATCCCCTCACCTTATTTAATTATCTGGTAGCGGAGCAGGGACTTGAACCCCGGACCCCACGGGTATGAACCGTGTGCTCTAAACCAGCTGAGCTACTCCGCCATATTATTTGAGAAAAGTGAAAATACCATAGGCAAATAAGAAAGGCAAGTGATTTTTCCCCGGATTATTACTGCTTGGTAATCCAAAGATCCGGCCCGGAAATCGAAACCCGGCATTGTTTTATCTGCGTTCCCGCCAATAAAAGACACAGGTCCGAGGCAGTCATCGCGGTTCTTCTGGACTGGTAAACCGCCCGAATACCCTGGCTTTTTCCCGGCATCCAGGGAATCTGCCACCAGGTGGCATCCTGTCTGACATCCCCTATAAAAAACTCTCCTTCTATTTTCAAAACCCGGGCAATTTCATTGAATACTATCATCGGCTGCTCCCAGGCATGCAGGGCGCCGAAAGAAACAACCGCATCAATACTTTTATCCGGCAGCGGAATCTTGGTGAGTTCCCCTGGAATGTATGTCGTCTTGGTCCTTACACCCCACTGTTTGGCCTGTATGAGCGCCTGTGCTCTTTGCTCGCCGGAAAAACCAATACCCGTCAATTCCAGATGCGTGTTTTTCTTAAGCAAGCGCTGTCCCGGCCAGGTCGTCCCGGGTCCAATTTCAAGAACTGTTCCGCAAAAAATACGGGACGCAACTTTGATATCAATGACTTTATACAAACGCTGACTCATATCCCTCTCCGCCTTAAACGTTTTTTTCTTTGCAATCCGAATCACGAACCATAACTTTATGGGTTATCTGATGGCCAATCGCCAGACGTCCTGCCTGGATTTGAATGATAAATGGACCGGAAAACAGGTTGGAGACAACCCGGATTTGCGTTCCCGGCACCAATCCCATTTCGCTTAACCGGTGTTGTAAAGATGTGCCGCCGTTAATTCGCACAATTGTAACACACTTCCCGCTGGGGACCGTCGAGAGCGGGACATGATCCGTTTTATGCTCCGCGCCGGTTTTCTCCCCCGGGACATTCAACACGTGGCCGGCATTTTTCTTTTGGCACGCTCCGCACTCACCTAAAATATGCATGGAATGTTTAATCATTCTAAAAGCGTGCTTTTGACAGACCGCCTTTTGCCTCTGCTCAATTTTTTCATCTTGAAATTCTATGATGCTTCCGCAGTGAACGCACACCAAATGATCATGATGGACATGACCGTAAACATGCTCATAAAAAATGCTTTTCTCTCCAAAAAACATTTTTCTTATCAAACCGGATGTTACCAGCCGCGCCAGCACCTGATTGCGCGTTTTGGCGGAAATTTTTGAAAGACTTGCATGCTCCGCCAAATCTTTTTCCGTAAAATGAGCATGCAAATTAAAAACTTCTCGAATAATAATCTTATGTTTTACTGAAGTCCGCCACCCGTGTCCATTTGCAAATGTTTCATAACGGCGCATAAAATCCTGCATTACTTTCTCCCGGACCTTTTCACCCGAATACGTACGCATCTCATTTTCTTTACCCAGCGGCGATGTTTTTTGCGTACGTAGGCCGGTGTGTCAATTGGTTTTTTTAAGGAATTTTTCAGCAAATTCAAACAACTCGGTAGATTCAAAAGGTTTGACGACATAACCATCCGCCCTAACTTCAAAGCCTTTTTCAATATCGGATTCATCGCCTTTGACGGTGATAAGGATAATTGGAATATGCTTGGTTTCCTCGTTGGTTTTCAAGGTATGACAAATTTCATAACCATCCAACATGGGCATCATGACATCCAGAAGCACCAAATCCGGTTTTTCCTGATAAACCTTGGCCAAGGCCTCTTGCCCATTGCTTACACCGATGACTTCATATCCGTGAAGTCGAAAATTTTCGGATATAAGTTCAACCATTTCCTTGTGGTCATCCACCACCAATATTTTTTTGCCTGCCATTTGTCGCCCACTTTCTTACACATTTCTTCAATCCGGACAATTATAGACTGGACGCCTTGTACGGGCAACTTAAAAAATCATTTAATAATAAAATCCATACGCTCTGCCTTCATCGCGGTACGCAGATGTACGACCGCCTGGCCGTGAATCTGGCAAATCCGCGACTCAGTCACTTCCAGAATTGCCGCAATCTCTTTGAGGGTTAATTCTTCATAATAATACAGGGTAAGTACCAAACGTTCCTTTTCCGGCAGCCGCTCAATCATTGTCCCGAGTAAATCACGAGCTTCCTTGGCTGCCAATTCCGTAAAGGCACCGCCAAAATGACGTTCAATCGGATTGGTTTCAACCGCAAAAATATCACGCCGCTTCTTTTCGCGGTCTTCCATAATCTCATCCAGGGAAATCACGGGAGGAATATTAATGTCCGTGAGCATGCTCTGGAAGCGTTTCATGGACATTTTAAAGTGCTTGGCCAAATCCTGATCTGTGACTGGACGGTGCAGCTTGTTATTCAAATGCTCATAAGCTTGTTCCAGTTCCCGCGTTTTTTGACGAACAGAGCGCGGCACCCAATCCATAGAGCGCATCTCATCCAGTACGGCACCGCGAATTCTGAAGAATGCATAAGTGGAAAATTTCCCCCCTCTGTCCGGGTTGAATTTTCCCACCGCATCAATCAATCCGATGATACCGGCTGTCATCAAATCATCGAGATCCAACCAGGAACGGTTTTGCGGAACTGTCATCCGCTCAATGGTAAACCGGACCAAAGGAATATTTTTTTTCAACAATTCCTCTCGCGCCTCCATATCATTTTGCTCACGAAACCGAACCCACAAATCCTGATCTTTACATGCCATCATACTCCCACCCCCTAGATTCCGAGTTCCCTCATTTTATTAAATAAGGTTTTATAATTTATCTTTAACATTCGCGCTGTCTTGACTTTGTTCCAACGGGTTTCCTGCAAAACGCGGCTGATGGTCTCCTTTTCCACGCGCCGGGAAACTTCCTGGCACACCTCTTTGAGCGGCCTAATCGGCAGACCCCTCCCACAGATCGCTTCCGGTTCTGTCGGTTTTTCCACCACCTTGTTCTCAAAATGTTCTTTTGGGAAATACTCTAATGTAATTGTGTCGCCCGCCATCACCACCGCACGCTTGATGGCATTCATCAATTCGCGAATATTCCCCGGCCAGGTGTACTGCTGTAAAAAAGTAAGGGTTTCCGGTGTCATGACGGGAACCGGCTTATCAAACTGACGGCTGAAACGGTCTATAAAATGCCGGACCAACAATTCAATATCTTCCTTGCGCTCAATGAGCGGCGGAATGATTATGGAAAATTCGTTTATCCGATGATACAAATCCTCCCGGAAGGTTCCTTGCAGCATGGATTTTTTTAGATCGACATTGGTGGCGGTGATGACGCGGACATCAATCTCAATTTCACTTTTCCCGCCCAGGCGCTGTAATTTCCGTTCCTGTAAAACCCGCAATAGTTTAATCTGGGTGGACACGGGGAGATTGCCGATCTCATCCAGCAACAGTGTTCCGCCGTTTGCCAATTCAAACCGCCCCGGCTTGGCCTCGTTGGCACCCGTAAAAGCGCCCTTTTCATACCCAAACAATTCCGATTCCACCAGATTTTCCGGTAATGCACTGCAATCAATTGAAATCATTGGCTTGTCTTTACGGGGACTGTTCTTATGAATGTATTCCGCAATAAGTTCTTTGCCTGTCCCGCTGGCGCCCAACACCAGAACTGTGACATCATACTGCGAGATCTTGTTGACCATGGTCATAACTTTTTGCATGGCGGGACAATTCCAGATAAAGTAATGGCGGTTTTTGTTACTGATTTGATTTTTAAGTTGTTTCACTTCATTCATTAATTGTTTTGTTTTCAATGCATTTTTTAACGTAATCAGCATTTCATCCACATTCAACGGCTTGCTGATATAATCATAAGCGCCTAGTTTCATAGCACGGACAGCCGCATTAATATTTTCAAAAGCAGAAAGAATAACCACCGGAAGTGAAGCAATTTTTTTCTTCAACCGTTCTAAAACTTCAAGACCATCCATTCCGGGAAGTCTCAGGTCTAAAAATACGAGATCCGGGTTCAGTGCTTCCGCCATTTCAAGACCCTGCTCACCATTGAATGCCGTCTGCACCTCATACCCCTTTTCTACGAGTATTTTTTTCATAATCCAACAAATCTCCGGCTCATCATCAACGACCAATATTTTATGTAAGGTTACACTCATGAAACGCCTCGCTAATGGAATCAAGCTTTACTTAACGCAAAAGTCATACCAATTTTTTTTAAAATTAAAAAGGAGTCCCTAAACCGGCCTGTTAGAATAGCGTTGAAAAGCTGGGGAAAAATTGGGGAAAAAAAACAGCAGGATGGCCTGCTGCTTTTTTGTAGAAAAAATTTGCAAACTATGCAATAAAATCCATATTTTCAGTATTACAATTCTGATTCCTCAGAAAACCATTTATCCACGACCGCTTTACCGGAAATATGGTATTGGTTACTCTGAATCCTTTGTTTAATGTCGTCAATTTTACTTTTTCTAAAAATTTTCTGGTTTTTACACTCTTTGACCAGCTCGCGAACAAGCTGCTCTTCTGAATTATTTTTCTTTTCTTTTTTGAAAAAAATCATTTCCGGCGTCATCTCCTGAGTAATATCTTCGTACTGCTTTTCAAGAATAAGTGTACCCGCATGTCTTGATAAACGCTGAAAAGATTCGTCACTTACCAGCTCAAAATCGGAAAATCCTTTTTTTGCAACCCTATTTCGCCAGTGTTGATAAAAAATCATCTTCGTCTGCGCCATGTTAACCACTCCCTTCCCCGATAGTGCTATTATCGGGGATGACAGGATCGGACTTTAGCATTTTTTCGTTATTTTCTATTGGAAAAGCAACATAAAAAACCGTCCCTTGCCCGGGCTGTGAAGAAACCCGAATATCTCCTTTGAGCTCATCCACAATCATTTTAACCACAAATAATCCCAAACCCGAACCACCTGGATGACGAGTAAAAAACGGTTCAAATAAATGTTCAATATCTTCGGGAGGGATACCTTTTCCTGTATCCTCAATCCTGATACAAATTCTATTGTCGCCTTCTTTTTCTGAAAAAACCCGCAAAAAACCACCTTGCCCCATGCTATTGAGGGCATTGATGAAAATATTGAGAAAAACACGCTGAAGATACTCCTCGTCCCCTAAAATTTCAGGTAAATCAGCATTCAGCACCAGTTCAAGCTCGATTTTTTGAACCAAACATTTTTCCTTGATAAAACCAACAACTTCACGGACACACTGGTTGATATCCATTGGTTTTTTTTTCAATTTCAATGGCCTGGCAGCTGCCAGCAATTCACGAATCGTTCCATCGATCTCCGAAATTTTCCGCAAAATCGTATCCATCACCTGTGTGCCCTCATCGTCATTCTCCATCTTACTTTTTAAAAATTGGACGGAAGCACCAATAATGGAAAGCGGATTCCTCACTTCATGGGCCGTGGCAGCCGCCAACTGGCCCACCGCAGCCAATTTCTCCGCTTTGACCAGATCTTGCCGGGTCTGCAGTAAATCAAGATGAAGGCGTTTAATTCGTAACATCACCAGTACCTTGGCGATAAGCTCCTCATGGTCAAAGGGTTTGAGCATATAGTCATCAATTCCCTCTTCCAGACTTTTGATTTTCCCTTCTTTCGAATCCACCCCCGTAACCATAATAATGGGGATATAAGGCAGCTTTTCATTGGTGCGAATGATGGCGCATATTTCCATACCTGAATAACCGGACATTTTTTCATCCAGAATAATCAAATCCGGTTGATGCTCTTCAATCGCTTTGATGGCTGCCTCGCCATCGGAAATCATTGTCACCTGGTGTCCGGCCTGCTGTAAAACCAAACTGTAGAGTAATAAAATATCTTCATCATCATCAATACAATAAATACGACCGGGCTCCATGGTGCCTCCCCGAGATCTTTATTTTTTTACCACCGCTTTTTTCAAGCTTAACCTTTTTTGCATAAATCACAAACCATTTTTTCCGGTATTCCCCAGCCAACCGTTGGTCCCTGACATCGGATTATTCGTACAAAAAAAACGGACCGGGAAAATAGTATTGCTCCCGCAACAAAATCCTGATACCATTTTTCAAAGATACCTATACCCACTCAGGAGGCTCAATGATGTTTCGATTTTCCAAAATACTTTTGCTCCAATTCGTCCTCGGACTGACACTTGCCCCATTGGGGTTTGCTGCAACCGCAGTCCAACCCAAAACAAATAACAGCACACCTGCTGCTGTTATTGAAGATTACGCTGCGCTGATGGAAAAAGCCAACGCTTTTTATGATCAGCGTGATCAAACCGGTGCGATTGAAAAGGCCATTGCTTATTATAAAAAAGCCCTGGCCCAAAACCCGGAGGACTACGAAAGCCTCTGGCGTTTGAGCCGCAGCTATTGGTGGCAAGGTGACCACGCCCCTAAATCTAAAAAAGCTGATATTTTTGAGGCTGGAAAAAGCGCTGCCGAGCGCGCCCAAAAAGCCGCACCGGATAAAACCGAGGGGTATTACTGGTTCGGTGTCAATCTGGGGCGAGCCAGTGAAGTTCGCGGTATTATGAATAGTCTCTTTTCCGTTGATACCCTAAGAAAATCCCAGGAAAAAGTTCTTGAAATCGATCCGGAAGATGGTTTTGCCCATCATGTATTGGGGGTTTTGTACCGCAAGGCACCCGGCTGGCCGCTCGCCTGCGGCGATAGTAAAAAATCCCTGCACCATGCCCAAAAAGCCGTTCAATACGCACCGGAAGATATTCTGCCGCGAATTGGCCTGGCAGAAATTTTGAAGGTAAAAGGCCGGAAGGATGAGGCCCGAAAATTATTGGAAGAAGCTCTGCTCCTGCCCGGCCCGGCTGATAAGCAGCCGGAAACAAAAAAAGATAAGAAAAAAGCCGAAGAATTACTCGAAAAATTTAACTAGTTGTGCGTTTAGGGTTACTTTTTTTTCCCTGACCGGGCTTTCGCTTTTTTGATCTCAGTAAGAATCACACCAATGATTTGGTTGTTGATAAGATAAACATCATTGTCCGACTGGCGTTGCAAATAAAAAATCTCATCGGAGTCTTCGGACTTAAATAATTTGAAGACTTCCATGAGATTACCATTGAATTTGAAAAAAAGAAATTTAACCACCTGCTTGGCATTGAAAAATCCGGCATAGAAAGGATTCTCTTTGTTTAGCGTATCAATATATTCCAACGCAAGCAGTGCTTCAATAATTCCTTCTCCCCCAAAAGAATAACGCATCTCTTTTTCCTGATAATGACGTCTGATAACCCGTTTTTTTTTATGACTCAGTCGTTCCTGCACCGTGGCCCCCCAGACATCATCTTCCCGCACCATGGCAATACGCCAGCGGCTGGTGAGCACCTCAATTTGCGCAATCTTCTCAAGAAAATAAACCAACTGACGGCTGGGGACCTCGTTGAAAAGCGACTGTACTGTCTGCAACGCCTCTTTCCGGATTTTGAAAATTTTCGAATTCATGCTGGTCTTCACAAATACCGGTCCGTCTTCACCATGCGGTCTTCCAAAATCAACATCCCGGGGATAACGCCCATCCGCTGATAGAAAGCTAATTTCGCCATAAGAATCACTCAAACCGTATTTGGAAAGATTTGTCCGCGCGCCAACACTCTCTTCTACAAATTGAATAACTTCCCAGTTTGACATGGTTTCCAAAAGCAAGGCAACAATCTCTTGGTTGGCCGGGATTTTATAGGGATAGGTTACCATCCAGTCAGTGCTCCCGATCACATCATCATAGACCGTGGCAAGTTTGTTGTCCTCTCCAAAAATCGGCATAATTTTTTGTCTGCTCTGGCGAACCGTTCTTTCCAAGGTCACGGCGGAAGAGCCTTCACGAAAATTAATCCGCACTGTATCTGTCAGCGGCGCTATAAATAAATGATGATCACGCAGCCGGTATGCCAGCCCCGTCATATTAATAAAAGCAATCTTAGGCAGCAGGTAAACCGTCTCGGTCTGTTCAATCCGGGCAAAAATTCTATTGGTGATTTTTTCCTGCCCGCCGCTCGTCACGACAAATTTTTTCCCAGTCTGATCCTGCAGGACATAGCAAACCGATTGATGCTTAAATCCAAAGGCATCCCCCCCGGTCTCGCTCTCTTGCTGTTTTAAAACCGAGTACTTCCGTTCCGGAATCCAGTGACAAATTTTTTCTAAAAAATAGCGAACCGCCTGCGTATTGGCCCGGGCCTCAACCGGATGGGTAAACTGCCACGCATCATTTTGCCATTCCAATGAAACACGGTCACCTTGCCCGCGCACATCAATACTGATTACCTGCTCCGGTTGAATTGAAAACACCGGTTCAAAAACCGTCTCAACCGGTTTATTCCACTCAGCAACTTTTTTAATCCCTTGGGGAACCAAAAAAAACATACCCACCAAAATACCCAGCAGCCCTGTCAGTAGAATCCACCTTTTAACGAACTTGGTATTTTTCTTTATTTTTTCTTTTTGAGCAGTCATGCGTATCGTCCTTTGGGTTGATTAAACTATTCTAACCTAAAATCGTTTCCCCTAAAACAGTAAATCCCCCACATCACTCGCATGCAAAAACCCGCCCTTCTCTAACCGGTACGCAGGGTTGACTTTTCCAACAAGAAAGTCTAAAATTTTAAGCACTTTACCCCGTTTCGCTGAAAGGATTTTTCCATGCCGCTTTCTTTTAATACACGCCGTAAAAATGAGCGCCGTAAACGCCGTTTACTTCTTTTCACGGTTATTTCCCTGGTTTTTTTCAGTGCCGCCGTTTATCTCTACGGCAGCCGCATCCGGGTCTCTGTTCATATGAATAAAGGACGTGCTTATTATCAACAAAACAATTTTGATCAGGCGCTGATGGAATTCAACCGGGTCTTAGCGATGCATACCAATTATCCGCCTGCGGTTGATGCCATCGGACTGGTTTATTTGGCACAAGGTGACCTGGTCCGGGCCGAAATCAAGTATGAGCAAGCCATTAAATTGGGGTTGAAAAACAACCGGCATTTTAATCATGCTAAAGTCGGCGAGGCCTATTTAAACCGCGGTATTTATCAACCGGCTGAACTGGAATTCAGACATGCGCTGGATCTATCACCCCGTGATGCCCAGGCACGCCTGGGACACGCACTCACGTTGCATGCGCTGGGAAAACTCACCGCTGCCATTGATACATATCGCAAAACCCTGACACTTGATCCTAACCTCCAGGTGGCGCAGACCAATCTTACACTGGCCCGCGATGAGCTTGACCGCGGATTCAAATATTATATTTTTGACCGCCAAGGCGTACCGCTGGCACGTTATCCTGTGCGAAATTCCGGACGCCGCTCCTATGCGTTGGCGCAATATGCCGCACATTTAATCGGGTACACCAGTGATACCCACGGGCAGGCTGGTTTGGAAAGATCCCTAAACACCTACCTTCCCGGCAATAGTGTCACCCTGACCATTGATTCGACCTGGCAACGGGCTGCGGATCAGGCCATGGGTTGGCGCAAGGGATCTCTGGTTGCACTCAATCCCAAGACCGGTGAAATTCTGGCAATGGTAAACCACCCTTCCTTCAACCCCAATTCCATTGATAGGGATTGGAAAAAAATTGTCCGCAACAAAAACCAACCTTTAAAAAACCGCGCCATGGAAGGACTTTACAAACCCGGATCTATTTTCAAAATCATTACTGCCGCAGCCGCTTTGGAAAGCGAATTAAATATGGATCATATTTTTCCGGTCAACTGCACCGGCGCTGTCCGTTTCAGCGGAAAAACATTTTGGTGCTGGCGCCGCCACGGTTCGATTGATTCATTACAAGCAGCCCTGGACACCTCCTGTAATATGGCCATGGCTGAGGTGGGCTTTTCTTTAGGCCCGGACCGCTTATATGAATACTCAAATAAATTCGGATTCGGTGCGCCGATTACCTGTTCTTTCCAATCAAAGGTGCTTGACCTCTCCTTCCCGCTGGCGACTTCGGTGGCCCCGATGGTAAACGATGATCGTTATGCTTTGGCAGACCGTTCCTGTGGTTTGGGTCAAGATATCGCGATCTCACCCCTGCATGCCGCCATGTTGGCCGCCACCATTGCCAACCAGGGAAAAATGATGTCACCGTTTTTTATCAAGGAAATAAAAAATATCAAAGGCGATCTGTTGGGTCAAGGCGTTCCGAGCATTCTTCGGACACCTATCAGTCCTGACTCCGCCAAACAAATCCAGCATTTTATGATTGATACCGTTCGCCACGGAATCGGGCGCAAAGCTGCGGTGGAAGGCATCACGGTTGCCGGTAAGACCGGCACCACCGGTGACTCACGGCAGGGACTCAATGGCTGGTTTATCTGCTTTGCACCTGCTGAAAATCCCCAGGTCGCTGTGGCTGTTTACGCTGAAAAAGAAGGAACCGGCATGGACATGGCTGCGCCGATCGCCCGGCGATTTTTACAAAGTGTGCTGAAGTAGCTGTCCCTATTCCGTCTAAAAAGGATCAAATCGTGTCCTGTCAAAAAAAAACCGATTCCAAATCACTCCAGACCGCTCCCGCCGTTCTCATCACCGGCGTTTCTTCCGGTATCGGCAAAGCGGCCGCGCTCGCCTTGCTGGCAGCCGGTTATTTTGTAATTGGAACTGTACGCAAACCGGCAGATGGTCAGTATCTTAATCAGGCCGGAGGCGTGGCAGCCACACTCGATGTCAGTAACGTGGAAAGCATTTCCCGGATTGCAAAAAAAATGCCTCAGTTACTGGGAAACCGTTCTTTACTGGGCATTGTTAATAATGCCGGCATCTCCCTGTGTGTTCCCTGGCAGGAAGTATCCCTGGCGGATTTCAGAACCCAACTGGAAGTCAACCTGATCGGCGTAGCTGCGGTCACTCAGGCCTTTCTGCCTTATCTCCAGAAAAAAAACAGCAAAATTATTATGATCAGTTCAACCGCCGCCCGCTTCACAACCGCGATGATGGGTCCCTACAGTTGTTCTAAATATGCGCTGGAAGCCATGGTCGCGAGTTTGCGCCAGGAATTGTGGCATGATGGAATTCAAGTCATCAGCCTTCAACCCGGACCGGTCAATACACCTATTTTTGATAAAACCCAAAAATGGATCTCAAAAAAATATGCCCGGCCGCTTACCAACGGTGTTTTCGGAAAATTTCCCGAATATGCGAAATCAATGGGTACGCATGGTTTGCCGCCCAAACGGGTGGCCCACGCAATTGTTCATACCCTCCAAGCCAAACGCCCCCGGTTACGTCAGTTGATATCAAAAAATTCGCTCTGGTTCCTGTTGCAACCTTTGATTCCCACCCGGCTGTTGGACCGAATGATTGCTAATGCGCTTTACGGCAAACACCGTAAAGATACATCACCATGAGCCGCCGAATACAGACCGTTCTCGTTACCGGTGCGACAGGTTTTCTTGGCCGGCATATCTGTCATGAACTGCTTTTGCAGGGGCTGCGCGTCAAGGGGCTTATTCTGCCCAATGATCCTTTGAGCGATCAGCTGGACCCCCGGGTTGAAAAATATATCGGGAATATTCTTGATGAAACCTCGCTTCACCTGGCCTGTCAGTCTTGTGATACGCTGGTGCATGCCGCCGGAAAAACCAATTTAAAATTTCAGGGACGTAAACTCCTCCGGAAAATTAATCTCCAGGGAACCGAAATTGTCTGCCGGATTGCCAAACGATCGGGTATTCGCCGGTTGGTCCATATCTCCTCCATCGGTGTTTTGGGCGCGCATGCGCAACCCCGCCCGGTATCGGAAAATTCTCCTGCACCCAATGCCGCCGGCCAATTCAACACGTATCATCGCTCCAAACAAAAAGCCGAAGTCCTGGTCCTGAAACAGGCCACCCGGGATTTTGAAGTCCTGGTTGTCCAACCCTGTATGCTATGGGGCGAGGGAGACTGGCTGTTATCCTCCACCGGACTTGCCTGGCATGCCGTGCATGACCGGCGCCTCCATTACCCCCGTCAGGGCGGGAGCAGTATTTTGGATGTCACGGATGCGGCCCGGGGTGTTGTGGCTGCATTGGTGCATGGAAAATCCGGTGAGCGTTATTTGCTGGCCGGTGATAATTTCACCAACCAAGAACTTTTTTCACATATCTGCCAAGCAGTTGACCCCGCATACCAACCCGGAGTTGTTCCGCTTTTCCTCGTACATCTCTCCGGATGGATTGCCGAAGGCTTGGTCCGGATGGGCATGCGGCTTGATTATTCAAGAGATATCAGCAGTTTTTGCGGCGTTTATTGGTGGGGCGACAGTACCAAAGCAAAAAAAACTTTGGGCTTCAAGCCTCAGTACTGCGGAATTGATGTCATCCAACGAACCGTCGTCTGGCATAAAAACCACCGCATCCTTGCCAACCGATAACTTTAAGACTGCAAGGGAATACGATGCAGTACTGTGTATTGGACCCCTTGGGGTAAAAGACGGGACTGCATTAATAAAATATCTTTTACCGGCAAAACAACTTGCTCCGGTATTGCCGGCAAACGCAGCGCGCGGCATGCTTGCTGTGCTTGCGTACCTTTGATCCGCGCAAGTGTCACATGCGGGACAAAGGCTCTTTTCTCTAAAGTAAAACCAACCTTGCCAAGGTATCCCGCTAAATCCGCCTGCAATGCCTTCAACGTATTCCCGCCTTTTTCCACACCGAGCCATACCACCCGCGGCTGTGACAAAGACGGAAAAAATCCAAACGACCCAATATGATTGCAAAGCTTTTTTGTGCGGCAACCGATGCTTCACAGGCTGCGCGGATGTGTATAATTTCTATTTTTGGAACCGCACCTAAAAATGTCAATGTGATGTGAAGTTTTTCCGGACAACACCCGTTGATCGCCGGTGCCTGTTTGCTTAGTTGGGCCAATTTTTGCTGCAAAGCCGCTTGAACCGCCGGCGTCAAACCAACGGCAACAAACGCCCTGACCATCTCCATGTCAGTTGTTCATGCCGGGCCGGTTGCCGAGTGTGTCATTCGGATCACTGCCGTCATCATTATCCGAAAAGTCCTCATCCACGTTAACGGTTGTCTCGCCCGCCTGCATATCGCGCTTAACTTCATCTTGCGGTAAACCGGCTGACCGCTGTTCTTTGATACGGATTTCCTTTTCCTGCACAAAATCCATTTCAAGATTCATAATACTTTTATCAAGTAATTGCTGTTCCTGATCATTTAAATTAACCGCCGTCTTTTTTTTCAGCATCCGCAAAAGATCAATGGTGCCTTGTGCCTGGACAACATTTTTTTCGATCTTTCCGGTTGCGGGGTTAACCGTTTTTCCCATTTGTATCATGGCCGCCTCATTAAGAGACATCACCATCTGGAGAAAAAGCATCTCAAATAATTTTTCTTCCTTCGCGTCTCCCATCGTACCGCCTCCGGTTGTCCTCTACCGGCACATCCGACCAGCGTACGTACCGTTTCTTTCAGATTAAATGACATCGTGCCAAAGCGCAAGGTAATTTCATCCCCGATACTGTCTGCCCGGCAGTAACTGCAAGGTCACTGTTTGTTCTGTAAAGCACGGCGCAGAAAATCAAGCGCCATCGCAGCACCGGCAGCGCGAACCCTTGTCCGCGAACCCGGCAATTGTATTTTCATACTGGCTTGCCGGTCATCCGGCCCGGTCAGGGCCGCATAAACCAGACCCACGGGTTTAGTTTTACTGCCGCCCCCCGGACCGGCAAGCCCGGTGATGGCAAGCCCCCAATCTGTCTGTGCGCGCTTGCGAACCCCCTTTGCCATTTGCAGCGCGACAACCCGGCTCACCGCACCATAGCGTTCCAACGCGCGTTGAGATACACCCAGGTGCGCTTGCTTGGCCCGATTACTATAGGTGACAATGCCCTCTAAAAAATAGTCTGAACAACCCGGCACATCCGTTATCCGGGAAGCAATTAAGCCGCCGGTACAGGATTCTGCAACAGACACTGTTTGACGCTGTTTTCTCAGTAGTTGCCCAACCACCACTGGTAATGGCTTTCCCTGGAGATCAACGATTGACTCTCCCAGAATTTTCGAAATTTTCCTGCCTGCCTGCGTCAGATCCCGCATCGCTTCCTTAGGCTGTTTTGAGGTTGCGGTCAGCTTAATAAGAATTTCACCCGGTGTATCCAGCAAAAATCCCAGTTGAATACGCGAATCCCCTTCAAAAACAGGCCCGATAACCTCCTGCATATATGATTCGGCAAATCCACAAACACGAATCGTTTTCTGAAATATTTTTGATTTCCAGGCAGGCTTCAACAATGGCAGCAGCTTATGCCGGAGCATCGGCAGGCATTCACTCGGCGGACCAGGCAAAACCGCGATGGCATAAGATTTTTTTTGAATAAAAAAACCTGGTGCTGTCCCAAAATCATTTGCCAATATTCGGGCACCCCTGGGAATCAAAGCTTGGCGGTTGTTACTGGCCGGCATGGCAATGCCGCGGGATTGAAAAAATTTTTCAAGGCTGCACTGAATCTCCGGGTTCGGCTGCAAAGGCATTTTTGTCGCACGCGCCACAGCGATGCGGGTTATATCATCCACCGTGGGACCCAATCCGCCGCAACACACAATTAATTTAAATTTTCCCATCAAATACAAAAACACATCAGCTAAAACACTCACCTGATCAGGCGCAACCACCCGTAACCCAATCATCAAACCGGCCTGTTTTAAACTGTCCTGAATCATCTGACTGTTCGTATCTTTACGATCATGCAACAGTTCATCGCCAATCGCAACAATGGCTGCCTGGGCGGGAGGGTTGCGATCTGCTTTTTTTTTCATCGTGATTCACCTACCCCGGTTGTGTTGCTGTCATGGGTATAAGAAGGAACATGCGGAAAAAATCATTAATAGGCAACCATACCACCGTCCACCACCAAAACCTGACCCTGAATATAGCGCGATTCCTCAGAGAGAAGAAACGCAACCGCAGCCGCGACTTCATCACTACTCCCGAAACGCTGCAAGGGTATCATTGCCAAAGCAGCTTGTTTATATTTTTCCGGCATCTGGTCTGTCATGGACGATGAAATATATCCCGGTGCCACGGCATTGACGCGAACGCCGAAACGACCCGCCTCGCGCGCCAGTGATTTTGTCAAACCTATCAATCCTGCCTTGGCAGCCGAATAATTTGCCTGACCGGCAGACCCGGTCAAACCGGCGACTGACGATATATTGACAATGGTGCCCATCTGGCTCTTCAATTGATCAAAAATAACTGCCTTGGCAAAAGCAAAGGGCACATCCAAATTAAGCTTCATGACAGTTTGCCAATCTTCTTCTTCCATGCGTACAAACGTCCTATCACAGGTTACGCCAATACTGTTGATCAAATAATCCACAGTTTCCCAGGCATCCTTGACCTGCTTTACGATGCGGCGGGCGTCTGCAAGATTATTCTCTCCGGTACGAATCGCCATGACCTTGCCGGGATCACCCATCGCAACCATTTCATCTGCAACAACTTGGTTGCTGTGATATGTCCATGCTACTGACAATCCTGCTTGCAGCAGTCGTTTTACAACTGCCCTGCCGATATGTCCGGTCCCGCCGGTTACCAATGCTGTTTTACCTCGAAATTCCATTATATTACCCTCATGATGTAGGCACCGAAAGTACCAATGCGCCTGATTTGTACTGATGCTCCATCCCCATTACCAAAGCATAACGGGCATGATGATTTCTTTTCTGGTCACTAAGATTTAATTTTTCAATCCACTCATTTCCGGTTAAATTCTGGTTGGGCGGCAAGCTGCCTTGCTCTAAACAAACCACCGCCAAGGCGGACACGAGTGCCCCCGAGGCATGGAATCCTTCTCCCAGTGTGCTGCGCAATGCAAATGCCGGAGGCATTTGCTCTCCAAAAAGCTCATAAAGAGCCCGGGCTTCGGCAAGGTCCTGCATTGTATTGCCATTGGTTGCCGTAAAAACAACGCCCACGTCCTTTGGATGAATACCTGCATCCTGTAAGGCTTTTTGTATCGCCTGCCGGGCAGCTTCCGGATCATGCGCTGATTGCGGCGCCGGATTAAAATACATCCCAAATCCCCGGATCACAGCACGAGCCGGACGCCCCTGATCCTTGGCCGGTGCACCCTTTTCGCACTGCAAAAGCGCACAACCCTCACTCACAGGCATTCCTGGAATCCCCGAAAAAAGCAACGCTTGATCTACGTTCCGATTATAGGATGCTGTGCTATAACGGATTTGTGGAATAATTTCTTCTGCCCCACCCGCTAAAACAACACGACTACGTCCGGAATTCAATGTCAAAGCAGCGGTTGCCAAAGATTCGAGCCCTGCCAGATAACCCATTGTCTGTGTAATCGTAAATCCCTGAATATTCAAATAAATTGAAACTTGCGATGCAACCGCATTGGTAGACATGGTCAAAAAATTTGCAGGATTGATTAAGTGGAGCGACTTTTTCGCCAATGCATCTTCTACTTCTTCTGAAAAAACATTATGATTATACGCCAAAACCAACCCTGCGTTCTCCGGTTGACAAATCGGATGATCAACAGATAGTCTCGTTTTAAAAATCCTTTTGCCGGCCAAACAAGCCATCAACGCTGAACGATTATGATGACGCCAGCCTTTCCCCTCCAGCTCTTTTTTAAACTCCTGCTCAACACGGCCGGTAAGCCCATCTCCCCCCATGATGTCATCCGACTGTTCGTGTTTTTTTAAAAATATTTGACCTTTTAAAAGACTGTCAAAAATAAGCTCCGGCTTATCTCCCGCCGGACAGATCATCTGTAAATCGGTTATTACAATTTTAATATCATCCATCATTCATTCCTTTTCATGGCAGCGCAAAAATAAGACTATCATTGTTGCCGCCAAATCCCGAGGAATTGGTTAAGCAAAAACGACTCTGCAGCGCGCGCGGTTTACCTGCAACGACATCAATTGGACAACCGGAATCTGTGTGATAATGATGAATGGTGGGTGGCAGTGTTTGATGGATCAATGACAAAATGCCGATGATGGCCTCAATAACACTGGCCGCACCCATGGTATGCCCCAGCATGGATTTAGGTGCTGTCACCGGAATAGCTTGTTTGCCAAAAACATCGGCAAATGCATTGGCTTCAGTTCTGTCGTTACCCGGTGTTCCTGTGCCGTGGGCAATAATACCACCTATGGCCTTAGGTTCCAATTGAGCATCTTCCAATGCTAATACAATGGATTGCCGTGTCCCCCAACCTTCCGGATGGGGTGCCGAAAGATGGTGCGCATCCGCACTCCAGCCATACCCCGCAATTTTAGCCAAAGGTATGATACCCCGTTGTTTGACGGATTCCCCTGATTCGAGAACCAACACACCACACCCTTCACCAATAATCAAACCCCGGCGATCACGGTCGAATGGCTGACAAGCTTCAGCTGCCAATGCCCGCAAAGAACAAAATCCGCTATAATCCGCTTCTGCCAATACTTCCGCCCCGCCGCATAAAGCCAGCGCCGTTTTCCCCTGTCGGATCCGCTCAACGCCCAAGCTGATGGCATAGCCGGAAGCAGCGCACGCATTGGTATTCATCCCATGATATCCCGTCATACCCAACCGACGGGCCATCTGATTCAAAAAACCAAAGGTAATATTGTTGACCATCGTGTCTTTAACAATATCCTTTATTTCAGCAGTATTATTTGTCTCCCAATATTTTTTGCATTGTGTCAGATACTCATTTAAGTCCCCATGAATCGAAGCCATCAACAAGTCCATTTCCGGAAATCGATTTTTTCCGGCTGCATCAAGCAACCCCGCCTGATCAAGTGCTGCACGCGCCGTAGACAAGCCCAACGTCGCAACCGGGCTGAGTTCTTTTTTTTCCGCATCACGAATATTGCCCAATGCATAAAAATCTTTGATCTCCGCTGCAATATGAATCGGTAACCAAGAGGTATCAAACCGGGTTACAGGCCCAACACCGGATTCGCCCTTTAGCAATGCTTGCCAGAAGACATCGCTCCCGGCACTAATCGACGACATCACACTCATGCCTGTAATATAAACATCCTGCATATAAACTCCCGACTTCCCGGCAACGGGTTATTCCGTTTTGCCATGATAAAGTGCTGCTATTTTTTGCATCAACTCATTATTCAATTTTTTGGATATTTTGGAAAGTTTTTTTAAATCCGCCGGTCTTTTCGGAAACAGTGGTTTGCCAAAACGGACGCGAATCATTTTCCGGCGCGGCCAAAACCGTCCTGCCGGCATGGCTTCAAAACTCCCTATCACTGCCACAGGAACGATCGGGACCTCACAATCCAGCGCCAGCATCACCAACATGGGTTTAAAAGGCAAAAGGCTGCCATCGCGTGTTCGTGTTCCTTGTGGAAACATCAACAAGGACTTGCCGGAAGTCAAAATTCTACAAAGCCTTCGATATTCTACATGGGAAGCGCGCTCACGGTCCAGGGAAAAGTTGTGATAGGAAAACAGGTTGATCACCACCCTGCGCACCGGATACCTATAAAAGTGATCTTTGGCCGCTGCCACGTATGTCCGGGTACGCAAGGCCGGCGGAACACCTTGCAACACTGCCCAGAAATCAAGATGGCTGGCGTGGGTGGGCGCAAAAACACACTGTTTCAGACCCGCCAGCATTTGCGTCCCTTCGAACCGCAGTCCGCACCAATATTTTAAAATTAAAAAAAACAAATACCAACCGACAGACTGCGTCCAGCGTTGAAGACACGGCCGCCACAAACCCAATTCTTTGAGTATGTGTCTATCATCCGTCACACCGAACTCCTTTATAGCCTGGCAAAATAAAAATTTGCCTCCGCGATTTTCTGCTCATCAATTTTAGCCACAACAAAATAGGCCGCTTGCTGAGCAAATACTTTCAACAATCTCGCTTCCATTATCAATTGATCTCCCGGCTTCGGATCACGCATGAAGCGAATATCCCGAATACGACTAACCAATATTTTCTTAGGGGGAGTTCGATTTTGAAGAATTTCATCAAAGGTCCCGGCGGTTTGCGCCATACACTCCAGTAACAGCGTTTGAGGAAAAATCCATCCTTCTTTCCCTACCTTAACCAGACACCATTCATTGCGTGTGATGCTTTTCACGGTCCGACAGGTTGTCGCGTCATATTGAGTGAAGCTGTCAATAAAACGGAAAGGAGGAACACTTGATGAATAACGCTCTTGATTTTTCGCCGCCTTATCCGACTGTTCTCCGGCCATTGGGATCATGTGCTTCGTTTCCATCGGGAAAATATAAATGCTGCCATACTGAACCCAAAAAGAATCGCAAGCCAAAACCAGGCAAACCAGTCGCCCCATTGCACATACAGGGTTTTGCCGGTAAGCAGCGGCACGATCTGGACATTGACCGAACGCGTCGCAAAGGGCGAGGCATGTCGTATGATGCCAAGAGCATCCACAAATGCCGAACCACCCATACTGGAAAGCTGACCGATCCAGCGCCGGGTTTCCACCGCCCGAAATGCGGTCATTTGCAAACGCCGGTTGAAATAAGCCGGCCGTTGGAACCAATTGGACGCATTGGGCGCAAATACCGCTTCGCCACCCAATGCAACACCCGCTCTAAAATATTTTGAATACATAATTTCATCACAAACCGCGAGAAAAATTTTACCGTCATTTACAGAAAAAAGCTTACTCTCTTTTCCCTGTGCGAGATCATAATTATCGTACTCAATTGCGGTTAACTTAAAAAGCGAGTACGTGGTGTTGAAAATACGGTTGATAACGGCAATCACCGGATCAATCACCTTTCGCAGGGGCAAATACTCACCAAAAGGCACCAGCGCTTGTTTGGTATAATAGCCTTCAATTTCACCGAGTGTATTGAGTTGATACCACATGTTATAGGATAGATCTTTGTCCACTTCAGTAATAACACCAATAATCGCCGAAAGCTCTACCTCGCGAATAACCTCGCGAACCTCCTCCCATAACCGCTGAGAACGGGGAAGCACCATCGGAAAAGCATTTTCCGTAAAAAACAAAATTTCTGCATCCTTTTCCTTAGCTTGCATCATCATCGTGCGATAAATGCGCACTGCTGTATTTTCCACGGTCCGATTCCATTTACCGGTCGTTGCAGGATCAAATTGGGCCTGGAGCAACGCCGCCTTCACGCTCCGATCACTGGCTGCTTGTTGTTGGGCAACCCGAACAGCCTCCACATTGCCTAAAACAACCAGAAGCAGCAATCCCACTCCCACGGCCACAGAACCCCACAGGACTTTTTTACGGTCCGGCACGGAAAACGGCACGACATCCGGGTCAATTTTCAGCTGTTCCCGCCAACGCGGATTGGCAAGAATTTTTTCACGCAGCACCACCGCCGCCGTGGTTGCAAAAAACGCGACCAACGCGCTGGCACCCAGCACCCCGGTGAAAGAAGCAATTTGAATTAATGGTGGAATAGCAACCAAAGGATAAGCATAAAGTGTCTCCGGCGGCGGAATCAATATAAACGTCTGTGAAAGAAGAATCATAAGATACTCAACAAATAACATAAGCGACGGTGCGACAAAAACCATTGCCCAAGGCATACGGCGTATAACAAGTCGTCCCCAAACGCCGGTAAGCCCGGCAATAGCAAACGTACTTAAACCAACCATGAACCAAATAATAAATCCTATCCAGACATGATATTTCATTTGTAGCAGAAGAATCGCGGCAGGTAAAAAACAAGCGACATGACTTAAACCGAACAAAACAAATAGACGCTTTCCACTGTACATCTGGACAATCACCAGGCATGGAATCGGTAAAATAAAAACCGCCAAAGCGGAAAAAAGATTCATGTCAGGCAAAAGAAAACTCGGCCAGATTAACAAAGAAAAAATGCTCTGAACGAAAATAATCCCTAAAAAGATGGCCATCTATATTGTACCCCGTCCTTTGTCTAATTAAAACAGCTTAGCATAATTGCCTTAAACCAACGCAGCAAAATAATCCGGCCCAAAATATCTCCGGGTAAATTTAATTCCCGGAGTACGCCAGTCACAAACTTGCTGCATAACCAAAAATCAACCCACACTGGGCAGAGAAAGAATCAACACCCCGGCTTTATAATTATTCTCCATACCCATGACTAAAACATAGGGGGTTTGAATATTTCTTTTTTGATCCCGCATATTCAGTTTATCCACCCATTGGGATTCAGCCAGATTTTGATTGGGCGGTACTATTCCCTTTTCCAGACATACGGTTGCGATGGCAACGGATAATGCACCCGCCGCATGAAACGTTTCCCCAATCACACTTTTCAACGCGAATGCCGGCGGCATTTCCTCGCCAAACACTTCGGTAAGCGCTCTCGCCTCAGCTTCATCCTGACTTGCCGTTCCATTGCAGGATAAAAAAATCGCACCTACCTGATTCGGCCGGATACCCGCCTGGATGAGTATTTTTTTAATTGCCTGGCAGGCAGCCGTTGGATCACTTGGTGTTTTGGGTTCGGGATTAAAGCACATGGCAAATCCCTCTATCAATGCACGAGAATTATTTTTAGGATATAAATTCCGCCCGGCTTTTCCACATAGCAGTAACGCGCACCCCTCACCTACTGGAATATTCTGATATTTCCCGACATCAAGCAAAAGCGCTTCTCCGGAATCCGACCTGCCAAAAAAATTTTCATCCTGACTCTGCAAAGCATTTAAAAATATTTCTTCAGCACCTCCGGCGAGTGCCCATTCACATCGTCCGGCGCTAAGTGACTGTGCGGCAAGCTCCAAAGCCTCATATCCTGCCAAATATCCCGTTGGATGCGTCATCGCAAATGCCTTTATTTTTAAATAAATCGCTGTCAATGAAGCAATCACATTGGCTGAAAGGGTTAAAACTCTTACTGGATTCACGAAACGAAGTGTTTTTTCTTTTTGCATTGCCTGGATATCATCATAAAAAAAATCCGTGCTGCTTCCCATCACCAATCCCATTTTTTCAGGTCGGCACAGCCAATGCTGCTCGAAAAGTTCACTCCCCAAGAGGCGCTTGCCTGCCAAACAAGACATCAATGCTGCACGGTTATGATGCCGCCATCCCTTCCCGCCAAGCAGTCGCTTGAAATCAAGTTCTATCCGGCCAACCAGCATGCTTGCCTCGTTCTCCTTTTCAGAAAACGAAAGTTCTTTTAAACAAGATGTCTTGTTTATCAAATGATCCCATATTTCTTCCGGCGTATCACCCAAAACACTCAGTATTTGAAAATCATAAATCGCAATTTTATTTTTCATTCGCTTATCCTCAAATACGTTTCAATATCAAATTGCTATTACTCCCGCCAAACCCGGATGAATTGGTCATGCAGCAACCAACGTCCTTTTGTCGTGCGTGGTTCGCGACCACATCAACCGGACAGTTTTCATCTGCCACTTCATGATGAATGGTTGGTGGAATAATCTTTTTATTCAGTGTCAAAACACCGGTAATCGCTTCCATCACACTGGCCGCGCCCATCGCATGGCCCAACATGGATTTCGGCGCTGTCACCGGTATTTTATAGCTTCCAAAAATATCCGCAAAAGCCTGCGCCTCTGTACTGTCATTGCCCACGGTGCCTGTCCCATGCGCAATAATACAGTCCACTGCATGAGGTTGTACCTCCGCATCATTCAATGCCTGCCTGACAGAAGCACGAATACCCCACCCTTGCGGATGTGGTGAAGAAAGATGATACGCATCATTTGACCATCCGTAACCAGCCAACTTGGCCAATGGCTGACATCCGCGCCGCTTTATTGACGCTTCCGACTCAAACACCATCATGCCACAACCTTCCCCGATCATTAAACCTTGACGATTTTTATCAAATGGCTGACACCATTCGGACGCCAAATTGCGCAAACTACAAAACCCTATATATTCAGCTTTGGACAAAATATTAACACCACCGCACAATACCATATCCGTTTTACCCTGGCGGATTCTTTCGGCTGCCAATGTCATCGCATAACCGGATGCGGCACAAGCATTGGAATTAATTGTTTGATAACCTGTTATCCCCAGACAGGCTGCCGTTTTAACTAAAAAATCATGAACAAAATTGTTTTTTGAAAATCTTTGCTGCATCTGTTTTTTTTGTTCCGGTTTTTCTTGTCGTTGATTCATATAATCCATGGCATCACCAAGAATCGTTGCCAGCATAAAATCGATTTCCGGCTCCGCAGCGCGTTTGCCCTCGTGCAGTAAACCGGCATCGTTCAGTGCCATTCGGGAAGTGGAAAGTACCATTCTCCCTACTGTACTTAGTGAGCACATTTCTTTGTCACATAAAAACGGGGTGTTCTGTAGATCCTGGAGTTCACCGGCTTTTTTTTTCGGTAACCAATCAGTATCAAAACGAGTAATGGGGACAATACCGGATTTTCCGGAAATGAGTGCATTCCAAAACGGATCAATCCCCACACCGATCGGCGATATGATCCCCATGCCGGAAATAAATACTTCCTTCATTGGCTTACCTCTGATTTTTTTGTCTGCCTATCCTTATGCAGGAATCAAATGTGATGCGTTATCTTTGCAATGGCATACAGGACGCCTGGCCGAGCCGGGAAAAAAGCAGCGTCGTGAGCTCAGCTTTTTCCCGGCTGCCGGCGGCGCCACGCAAAGAAGAGAAACACAAGGCAGACGGACACACACAACCAAGAAAAAACATCGCCAAACCGCACATAAAAAGTTTTATAGTCTAAAAGCGGCATCTTAGGAACCAACACTGCACGCCGGCCAAATGGTGTTGTCTCCCGAATAACCCCAAGCGCATCAATCGCTGCTGTGCCGCCCATGCTGGCCAAACGCGCTACCCAGCGCCGCGTCTCCACCGCACGGAAACAGCATGTCTCAAGTCCTAAATTCCAGTCCACCGGCGTCTGAAACCAATTGACCGCAGCCGGCGATAAAAAAAGCCGGGCGCCTTGCCGGACCGATTCCCGGAAGTATCCGGCAATGGTTATCTCTGTACAGACTTTCAAAGAGACCTTGCTGTCTTTTGTGGGTGAAAATATTTTTTCTGTTTTTCCCGCTGTCAAATCATAATTATCCATTGGCAGTGAAGTGATTTTAAAATAGTGATAGGATTGATGAAACAAATAATTAATTGCATCAATCACCGGGTCGACTACAAAACGCATGGGCATGTATTCACCAAAAGGCACCAAAAAACGTTTATTATAATAATCCTTGATTTCCCCCTCTTGATCCACCCAATACCAGGTATCAAAAGACATATCCTCTTCAAGCGTGGTCACCAACCCTATCAAGGCAGGCAGTCCGGCTGCACGCGTTAACCGGATAATTTCCTGCCAGGCTTCGACATCTTTGGGCAACACAATGGGCAAAGCATTTTCTGTAAACACCAGCACGTCTGCATTTTTTTGCTTCGCCTCTTGGAACATTTCAGTGTATTTTTGTAAAATCAAATGACGAAACTGACGGTCCCAGTTACTCTTGGCACTGGGATCAATTTGCAGTTGTAAAAGCGCAGGCCTCAAACTGAATTCTGCTGTGTTCTGCATTTTTGATATTTTTACAGCTTCAATATTGCCTACCGCTATCAGGACAAGCAAAAGCAGGCCAACACCACTGCCAACCATCCACTGTTTTTTTATCCCGGCTTTGTCCAGCGGTTGAACATCGGGTGATATTTTTAAAAAATTGCGAATAATGGATGTTTTGACAATCCACATCCACGTCGCGACCGCCATCGTGGCCGCGCCAAAAAACACCAAAAATTCCGGCCCGAACACACCCGTCAATGAACTCATTTGAATCAATGGCGGGAGGCCTGCCAAAGGATAGGCAAAAAGAATGGCGGGTGGCGGCATAAACCAAACGTAAAGAACAAGGACTGAACGTAAAAACTCTATGGATATAAAAAATGCCGGTGCAAGCAAAATAAACGCCCAGGGAAACCGGTCATAAAAAAAACGCATCCCTATTCCTACCAACGCGCCTAAGCTCCCAACCAATACTGCCAATAGCGCTAAAATTAAAACGCCAATTACCGGAAAAAAACTCATATCAGCCATATGAATAGCGGCGGGTAAAGAACCGGCAACAACACTCAACCCCGCAAACCACGGCAATTGCCGTCCACTATAAATAAGTACTACAAGAAAAGTTGGGGTTAGTGCAAAAAAAATAAGAACCGCAGAAACTATATTTGCCTGTGGAACCTGGGCATTGGGAAATGCAAAATAAGTTAACACCGACTGAATAATGAGAAGAATCAATCCATATCTATACAGCATGTATTCTCCTTATCCTGCCTTTTTTTGGGCGATTTTTTGGCGGACCAAGTCCACCACGTGCCCCATTTGTGTGACAGATTTGAGATCATCTTCAGTAATATTAATTTCATACTGCCGCTCTAAGGTCACCAGCACTTCTAACATGGCCACCGATTCAATCTCCTGAACAGCTTCCAGCGTGTTGTCCAGTTGAATTTCCTCGGGTTCCACTTCCATGATCTCGGCGACAATCGCCTGGATTTCTTTTTCCAAATTATCCGGCATGCTTCACCCTCTGACTCTTCAAAATAGACTACATGCTATGCTTCACTTCAAAATCCATTTTATAAGTTTACCACTATTTTTTCTTCCCCGCCACAATTGCATGCACTGTCTGAGTATTACGACAATTTATTGCATCCGGGATACGCGATCGTGCGCATGCAATCCTTGCTTTTTAGTGCAGTTTGATCTGTTTCTCGTCCGGTCCGGAAACCACTTCCTTGATAGGTCCGAAAATTTGTTCATAGCGGGAAATATTTTCAGACAGGGCGTGCAAAAACCGCTTGGCATGGCCCGGCGATGTGATAATGCGGGAGCGCACCTTGGCTTTGGGCTGCTGCGGTTGAACAAAAATAAAATCCAGCACAAACTCGGTGGCATTGTGCGCCACCAAGGCCAAATTGGCATATGCGCCTTGGGCAACCGTCTCATCCACTTCCACCTGCAGTTGTACACCTTTGTTGTCTTTCATGTCGGGTCCTCTATCCTTGCTCATGAGTTTATCCTCCTCTTCATTTTATCGTGATCGCGTCGTGCCTCCAACACTTCTTTACATTTAATTATCATTACGCGAAGCGCTTTGGGCGACGAAGCAATCTGTTTTGATTGCAAAATGATAATAAAAACGGGATTGCGACCAACGGAAGTCCCATACGATCCCCCATCCGGTCGGGGCTTCACTTCGCCCGCAATAACAAATGTAAAGTTATTCCCGCAGATCTTTATTTGCAGCGGCGTTGATAAATCGTGACCGCCGGATCTTCATACGCGATATCCATAAAACGTCCGAATTTTTTTAAACCCGGGCCTGAAAACGCCTTGCGCTCGTTTTCACCTACAAAGACATATTCCACTTGATAACGGTCCATCACAGCCAGAGCTTCCTGGGAATCCAAGGACCGGTAGATGCGTTCCGCATCCCGGGTATGGCTCCCGGTCAGCTCCGGATCATATCGCATTTGCTCTTCCTGACCGATCCATCCGATCAATGTCGGCTGACCGGTAAAAATGGCAATCCGCGTATCAAAACAATTATAGCCGCGATAGCCCGGCGCCTCTAAAACAATGTCGGCGTTTTTAATGTTTTCATTAATCCAACGGAGCGCCGCCGCTTCTTTGGGCAGCATGCGCTGCAAATAGGCAAAACCGCTCAGCGTAGGATTTTTAAATTCAGAACAAAGCCGCATCCGGTTATACAAAGAGATCGGCGAATACAGCGACAAAACAAATACAATTGCAATCAAGACCGCCACCCAGGCCAAGCGCAAATAATCCTGTTTCGGGCGGACCGCCCACGCAACCGGCGCCCCGATGATACAAACAAACAGGGTTCCGGCCAGCCAGGGCATGCTTAAAATTTCTTGATAGTAATTGGCAATCCCCCAAAGCAGGAGCACCCCGACTCCCCCGCCCGGCAGCCACCACCATGGCTTTTGCCGCCAAAATTTCGACCATACTTTCGCCGTCTCTTTTTTTCCGGAAAACACGGCTGCTAAAAATGTTGCCGAGGACAATGCGAAATAAATCCAGGCAACCATATAAAATTTAAACACAGTGTTCATGCGGCTCATATCGCCCCCAACACCCATAAAATCACGGATATGCACCAGTTCACAACCCAAAACAATTCCCAGACCGATCACTGCCAAAATCATGGCCATCCGCAGCTGAGGCGTCAAAGATTGCCATCCCAACACATAAACCGCAATGATCATCATCACGGAGAGCAACGCCAGCAAGGGTTGGTTGAACAGGGTCAGGAGCAACGCACCGACCAAAACCGAGAGAACACCGTAAACCACAATGGGATATTTTTCCCAGAAGGTTTGCAGCACGCGGAGAATTTTCACCCACCAAACCTTGCGTGACTTGGCTGCCCAGCCTAATTTTTTAAGGAACGCAGCCCCCTGCGGCACCAATTGCATGCCCCAAAATGTAACCAGCACAAATACCGGCAGGCCGAAAAAAATCAAAAATTCCTTGATGTGCGTACGCACGGCCGGATTTACAAACGCCAGGGAGGTTGATTGAGGCGTAAAATTTTTATGGAAAAAGAAGAACAGAAACAAACCGCCGATCACCAGACGTACCCAGGCCAAACCCGCGATACCCAGCGCCCGCCACGGCATGGTTTTTCCTTTGCGTTCTTCCAGCGCCTTGGCAGCCAACACTCCCAGAATCAAAAAAGCATACGGAGGAAAATTCCAGGTATTGATTGCCGAAAGCGATCCCAACGTGAGTGCGATTATAAAAAAAGTCAATCCTCTTTCCGTACCATTGCGGCCGGTGGCTTCCGGCATGAGCTGATTTTTTTGATTAGCCGGCAGGAGAACATTCAAACCCCAACCGATGATGGGCAAAGAATACGGAATGGCGATAATATGTGCATGCAAATCCCCATATAAAAATGAGAACCAGGGCATCTCATTAATCGTACCCTTAATCAAACGCGTGGGATTCCAGATAAATTCAAACCGCCCGGCATGACGAATGGTCTCGGTCCATACTTTCCCTACACTGCCGAGCATATCATTCCAGTGCATATGCCGGGTAAACGGCTCCAGGAGATAAAAAAACGTATGTAAATTGCCAAACATCGCTGCTGCCACAGCTGCGGCAATGCCCCACCGCCGCTTGCCGGTCAAACCTACACCCAGACCATACACCCCGGTCATGGTGAGGGCAAATAAAAAGGCAATACATATCTGATAGGAATATTCGGGTGCCGCACCGATCAATTTTGCCAGAATACCGAGAATCACCTGGCCGTAGTAATAATAATTAATCGAGTAGCCGCTTAGCCAGGGATCAAACGGCGGAAAATGCAAGCTCTTGTAAACCGCGGTGAAAAAGCTAACCCCCATGGGTTCGCCGCCGCCATTGTAACCTTGCCCCCAGGGATTATTGATATCCGGATTATACATTTTGGTGAGCATATAGCCGACAAACGCAATTAAAAAAACCGCCTCCGCACTCATCCAGAATTTGCCGCGGGTGCGGAAAAATTCAGTGATTTCCGTACGCCGCTGGGATGCCCAGTACAGCGAGGCCCCGCCTAAAATCAGCAGCACCAAAAAAGTCGTTCCCTGCAAATGGCGCATGATCCCGGCTGAAACCAACATCCAGGTGGCCCAAGTCAGCACCAGGGTTCCCACAATTTTTGAGAGCGCCACCCCCGAATCCGGTAAACGCGGAAAAAGACTCAGACAAAGCGGGATGGTTAACAGCCCGATTATTTCGATCACCAAAATCCATGCCAAGGCCGCAGTGAAGCTATTAAGTTTTCCTAAAATAAATTTGGGGCTCCCCTGGGATTTCCCGATATTGGCGTTGATAACGGTGGGTATGGGAGTGGCAACTGCCAGCGGCGCAACTTTTTTCCCCGGCTGAGTTGTTTTTAAATCAGGCTTCGGCTGTCCGCTCGCCCGTGCCTTGATTTCCGCAATCCGGGTATCCAGCCGCTTGGTCAGTTCCGCCTGACGAAGTTCCGGTCCTTGACGCTGAAAAAGAAAAACATGCGGATGGTCATAGAGTGTGAAACTCTCGTCTGCTTTGTCATCCGGGAACATCTTGCCAAAAAGCCTGGGATAATTGGAAAAATCAGCTGCCAGTTTAAATCCCAGTTGTTCCTCAAACATGAGTTCATAATAAGCGGCATTAATCGGGTAACGCTCGATGAGCCTGCGATAGACAGCGTGGGCGCGGGTATCTGCCATGACAATGAGATCATTTTTTTGCAACATACTGATAATAATCTCGCGCTTACGCGGTGTGTCCGGTTCCTGGACCGGGAACTTATTCATTCGGAAACGCTTAGGGTGCATGCCTTTGACATGCGTGGGAAGATCATCTCCCCACTCCTCATTTAAAATCGAGGTCGGCCTAAGCTTGCCCTGATACGGCGACGTGGTTGGCAACTCCTCCTGGATCCAGCGGGAGGCCGCGATCCAGGGATGTTCATTTTGATAGGTTGAGACAAATGCCAGACTCCATAAAAATGCGGCACCCGCTACCAGCAGCATAAAGCCCACGGCTGCCTGGCGCAGCTGTTTCACCGGTGCCGCCTTGATAAACCCCAACAACAGGTGTGCGCTTAGCAAACAAAAAACCGGCGTGAGTGGAAGCATGTAGCGGTTAAATTTGGCAAATGAATTTCCCACAATCAGGAAATACGGTACACTGAACCCGAGCACGATCCACCAAACACCGGTTGCCTGAAAAAATTTAAGGACCACTTTCTTTTTTCGGGTCCAAGCCGCCTGCAGCAACCGGACCATTCCTGCCACTGGATAAGCTAAAAACGCGAGCACCGAGATCGTTCCCAACAGATGGCCCATGGTGTAGCGAATCAGATTTTTAAAATAATACAGATAGGGTACGGTAAAAAGATACTGGCGGTTATACGGAACATCCGCTTTACCGGTTACCAGAATCCGCTGCTGCTCATTTTGATTGGTCCAGAACCGGTCCCAATCTAAAATAGCATGCGGCATGGCAATAAAAAACACTGCCAGTGTAATGCCGGCTGTCATGGCCAAATCCTGCCATAACGAGAGCCGCCGTTCTACCGGGCAGCGCGTCAAAGCCAGTAAATGGCCGATTCCCACCGCCAGCACCAATGGCGCAGAACTGGTTTTGGTGGCTGCGGCCAGTCCCAAAAACACACCGGCCAAAATGTAATATTTACGCTCACCGGTCTGACCCATGGCCACGGCCCAGTAAATCGTTCCCATGGTCAACATCCCCAAAGGAACATCCACGACAAAAAAATGGGCCATCTGAATATTCAAAACCGTAAAGCTTAGCAATGCGGCTGCCAGTAATCCCAAACGACGGCCGGCTTGGCCGCCTAAAATCCGAACCCCCAAAAGATAGGTAAATACAATTGTCCCTAAATCAAAAAAGGCCGAGAGCATGCGGCCTGACCAGATAACAAAACGATTGGTATCCATCGGTCCGAACCATGCTGCAATGGCCGCGACAAAATCCTTAATCAAAGCCAGCAAATAAAGCGGAAAGGTACCATACTGCAACCCGGTCGGTGCCTCAGGATAAGAAAGCTGACTCACCACGCCGAAAATCCAGCGTTCATCCGGATGAAACTGGCGGTCCATATACCAATCCGGCTGAATCAATCTAAAGATCATGGCAAAAACCATAACCACGCCCAACCAGGCAGCCTCTGGATTGGCTTGTGTAAATCCCTGGATTGCCTGCCATTGTTTCTCAATCCAAAGTCGTAGAGAAAAACCGCGCGAGCGACGGCGACGTACCGTGGTTACGGTTTTCCGGACCGCTTTGACACCTTTTTTCTGCACCGCAGTGCGCACCGTTTTTTTCGGACCAATTTTAGCAATTGATTTAACAACGGTTTTTTTTCGCACAACAGGTTTTTTTGCCGCAGTTTTCCTGACCGGCTTTTTTTTAATTTTTTTAGTTAGGGTTCGTACTATTTTTTTTGTTTTCTTCATAACTCATCCCATGTGAAGTATAAAACCGACCATGATGGTCCAAAGTAGAATAACAATGATCAGCGGTTTATCGCGCAAGAGAATTAACTCCGGTGCGCCGCCCAGGTTTTTTTGATACACCAGATAAAGATAACGTAAAATGCCGTAAATCACCAACGGAACGGTCAGCATCAAGTACTGATGCGCTTGCGCGGTTGGCGACGTAAATGCGTACAGCGAATAAGCAATAATGGTCGCAGATGCCACCACACTCATAAACTGATCCAGCATCTCCGGGGAGTATTCCTCCAATGACTTACGATGCGTTGTCGCCTTATCCCCCATGGTCACCAGCTCATGCCGGCGTTTGGCAAATCCCAGAAACAGCGAGAGCAGTGCGGTCACAATTAAAAGCCAGGGCGAAATCGGGACATGAATCACCAGTGCGCCGGCCGCGGCCCGGAGTACAAATCCGGTGGTCACAATAAAAACATCTAAAATGACAAAATGCTTCAATCCGAAAGAATAGGCGATATTTAAAATCAGATAAATAAAAACAGCGAGCGCAAAAATAGTGGAGAGCAGCATGCCCCAACCCAGGCTGATAATCACCAGCAAAGCCGCACCCCATAGCGCAGTGCGTGAAGAGAGCAGCCCGGCAGCCAAAGGACGTTTTTTCTTTTTCGGATGATGACGGTCCTGTTCCAGATCACGCACATCATTGATAATATACACCGCACCCGAAGCCGTACAAAAGATAATAAAAGCCTGAAAAACTTTGAACAACATATCAGGATGGGTGAAATTAGCAGAAAAAATCAGCCCGGCAAAAACCACCAAATTCTTAGTCCACTGCTTGGGCCGGATAAGTTGTAGAAAAACCATGGATTTGTTCATGAATTCCCTTTTAAAATAGGATAATTAAAGGAAATGGTACCACTGAAAGCAATCAGGTGTCAAGACGGATGTCGGGAAGTTATAATAATGAATGAAGTAGCTTAAAGCTAAGCACTGTTCACCGCATACCCGGAAGACGGGCACGAGGAGCGCTGAGGACGCAGAGATTTTTAATCTTTGATGCTTTTAGATCTTATTGCCTTTACCCTATTTACGCTTTTATCTTATTCTGCTTTTCTCCGCGTTCTAAGCGTTCTCCGTGGTTGAATACTTTTCGCTTTCATGCCTTTACCCTACTTGCCTTCATCCGTGCTTATCAAAGCCTTTATCCGGAGCTATCCGGGTGAACCTTGTGTCCCTACGCTTTTAAAGCCTTTTCGCCCTTCCCCTTCAGCATTGAAATTTAAAAGCTTATTTGGACAACCTGACGCCATCCCCCACCAATGGCAATCCATTATGATTTTAGTTGGTTCACGTGTCGTTGCAGCGCCTCGGCCAGCCATACCTTGATGATGGATTGGCGGGTAATGCCCAGCCGGCGGGCTTCTTCGTCCAGCGACTGGATCATCCAGACCGGAATATCCACATTCACGCGTTTTTGCTCCTGTTCCGGCCGGCGCGCTTTCTTGAGATTGAGATGTTTACTCACATCCTTATTGTCATCAAATTGCTTATCAAATGTTTTCGCTTTCATAGTACCCCACCTCTACTTTTCTGGACCGGCGCACGGAAATGATCCGTATACTGCCACTCCGATAGGTGATCACAGCTGACCACCACTTGTCATCAATTTTTCCAATGACCAAGTAACGTGCTTCGTCCTCTGTGTCTGCCGGTATCTCCAGGTAATGACCATCCTGCCAGATGGCCTTCGCTTGCTCAAAATCAATGCCATGCTTTCTCTTGTTGACCGCGCTCTTTTCAGGATCATATTCAAACAGCATATTTATTATACCCTTTCTATACCTTTTTCACAATACGCAATTGCCGGGACCTTATGCTATTTGACTGATTTTTACTGAATTTATTGCGAAAATATCTGGAATAAAAAAGAGACAGCCGAAAACCCAGCCGCCCAAGACCAAAGGACTTACCCAGGCATACATCCGCTTATTCCAGGATACCTTTCACAAGCCGCGCCGGCTTCACCCCCAGCAGCCCCTCGCGATCCGGAAGAGCTCTGTCAGATAATGCGTTGTTCCTGCTTCAATTTGCTTGTACCGCTTGATTGACATCCCCTGCCGACGGATCGCATTGAGCGGGATTTGGCGGAGTACTCTCATACGCCTGTATCTTCTGCCGAGTTTTAACCACATCAGGTCATCTGATTCCCTCATGATTCCCTCCTCATAGCGCCGATACTGAAATTAGTAGTTTACCAAAGGTGAGTATACTCACGTAGATGACACATGTCAAGTGTTGTTTAATATACTCACGTCGCAAAAAAGGATTGTAAAAAATGAATAAAAAAGAAATGCCGTCACAAATAAAGGCTTTCCTGGGCCTGATTAAACAAACTAGACTCAAAAAAGGCCTCTCCCATCAGCAATTGGCAGACAAAGCCGAAATCAATCGGTCAACGGTCAGCCTCATGGAAAGTCATCAACTCGTACCCACCATGAGCGTCGCACTCAAGGTAGCACAAGCTTTGGATGTGAAATTGTCAGGAATGATCAAGAAAGTAGAGTAAAAAATATTTTTCCTGAAGAAGATAAAGTGACCGACCTGCAACAATTTTTCAATAAACACGCTTCCGGAAAAAAAGTTCTACTGTTTTTTATTTTAACGCAACTGGTTTATATGGCGATGTTGTTGGTGACCATTCCAAAAATTTTACACTTCTCAAATGGAATGAAAATACTGGATTTAATGCCAACCGGGTATAGTGCGGCATACGCGCAAAAATTATTTAAAACTCTCGGAGCAGCAGGACGCAGCTTTTATCTATTCCAACAAATCCCGCTCGATCTGCTCTATCCCGGACTATTTGCAGTTTCTTTTTCATTATTATTGGCATTTATTTTTAAACGGACATCTTCTGAAAAAAGCACTCTTCAAAAACTTGTCATCTTACCCGTTTTTTCCGGGCTCTTCGATTACCTGGAAAACATCGGTATTATTATCATGCTCAGCATCTATCCAACTTTTCAGGCGTGGTTGGTCAAGCTCACCAATATCTTTTCCATCCTAAAAAGCCTTTCAACAACCCTGGTGTTTGTTCTATTGATTATTAGCGGTATTGTACTTTTAATAAAACTGATTCGAAAAAAAGGAAAGTAAGATCATAGTTAAGGTGGTCAACCGGGATGTAGTGATTGGTGCCGAACTTCAAGGAAGTTATTCAGTTATTCGGACTACGTTCCCGATCATAAAGGGTTTTCTTGATAAGGGAAAGTGGGCCGAGCGGAGGTAGTGATTTTCTGGTTAACCGTCTAGTCCGAATCCGTCCCGCGTCATCAACCATATTATCAAAGCTCGATCTTTTAAATTATTTCATTTTATTAATTTAATTCCCATCCATTCGGCCGCACTAATTACTTCGGGCATATCAATATTCAATACTGTTGGTCCATCTATAATTTTTACTTTGCCACTTACTCGTGATCCGAATAGCGTAACATTGACCCATTTCGATTCAAGCGCAGACCACCATTTAAATCCATCATAACCCTTTTCGTACAATTTCCTCGATACACTTTGAGTAAGTTCTCTGTCATGTGTCGCAATATACGCCGGCTCTATATTTAAATCAATAAGATTTTTCGCACGACAACAATCAATTATTTTCACATTTCCCTCAAGGTGTATTTTCACAATTGCATGAACTGTTCCATCAGGGTGTTCAAAATATCGCTGGCTAATTTTATCTTTTAAATTACGAAAGTTCTGTAGCACTTCGGCAATACTCGATATTGGATCTTCCGTTCCATACAAAACTCCCGTTTCAGAAATATCATGCCGGCCCGCACCTTGCAATAGCGTTGGTATCCATAAGGCCCCGCCCCTCTCATTGGGCTTCTTTGTTGGTTCCCATCTAAAGTGTCTATACAGATTCATTTCTACGCATATGACCCCGCAATCGTTTGTTTTGCCGCTAGAATGACATCATCAATTTGACCTTTTCTTATAAGATCAATGGGTCTTTTATTTCCAAGATGTGCATTTGTGCCTTTCAACCAACTCAATGCAACATCCTCATAGTAGTAACTTATAAGCAAAGTAAATAAATGAGCAAGCGCGGCTATTTTTTGAACATTTTCCGCATCAGGAAATTCTCCCTTCTGCCATTTCGTAATTCTTGATCGGTCGACTTGTAATAAATCAGCCACTTTTGTTTTTTTTCTAGCCACTTCCTCAATAAAATCCAGTTCGGCTTTTTGCATCACATGAAATTTTCCGCTTCCTTCATGCCCCCGCACATGAAGCCTACTCTGTCTAGAAGCAGTACCACGATTGGCAGACATATTCTTTTTCATCATAAACACCTCACGTTTTTTTGGGGCAAGCCCTCACAAGCTTACAAGACAAACTGGCACATCCCAACAATGTGCCTAAAGCAAAATTAGCGTTTTACCCTCCTCCTTCCAATTCTCGGTATTTCCTCTTCAAACACGAGTATACCACAACATTTTTTGTTGCGCAACATTTTTTGTTGTTTTATGTCACGGCCGAGTTTATCACCGGACTAGCAGCGTCAAGGGAAATGCCGTCACAAATAAAGGATTTTCTGGACCTAGTTAAACAAACCAGACTCAAAAATGGCCTCCCCCATCAGCAATTGGCGGACAAAGCCGGGATCAATCGGTCAACTATCAGTCTCATGGAAAGTCATCAACTCGTGTCATAGGGTCGAGTAGCCCAGAGGAATCTCACATCCAGACTCTCACAGAACCGTACTTGAATCTCTCGATTCATACGGCTCTTACTGTTCAGTCTATCTGATACACCAAGCCCAGTGGACAAATTGGTTAGGTTTTCTTCGCCATATTGATCGCAGCCATCTTGTTGCTCTTACTAGTTTGCGATGCAACTTTTTGTACTTGCGCATGGCCCACCTTGCAATTGCCATTTCCACTTGTCTTAGTATGGGTCTCATTGCCGAGCGATAGTATGTTCCATAATAGTTCATCCAGCCACGGACCTGTGGATTAATTTCTTCCGCTATTTCTTCCAGCGTTAATGGAACTAATTTCTTCAGTTCCCATTTCTTAATCTTTTGGCTCATAGCTTTCCTTGCTTTTTGACTAACTGCCGGTACAAATCCTACAAAGCATTGGCCTGTTTTCTTCCGGCATACTCTTCCGCGAAAAGTATAACTCAAAAAGTCAAAGCTCGTGTTCGTGTGATCGCCTGGGCGGTTCTGGTCTTTGCAATAAACTATCTTGGTCTTTTCAGAATGTAGAGTCAGACGATATTCGTTCAAGCGTCTTCTGATACATTCCAGTACATACTTCGCCTGCTTTTCTGTGTGGCAATGAACGATAATATCATCCGCATATCGTTCGAATCGCAATGATGGAAATTCCTGATGCATCCATTCATCAAATGCTTGATGCAGAAATATGTTTGCCAGCAAAGGACTGATGACACCTCCTTGTGGCGTTCCTTTGGCCCGCTCTATTATTTCTCCATCTTTGCTTTGGGATGGGGCTTTCAACCAACGCTCAATGTACAGCAGTATCCATTTTTCATCAGTATACTTCCGTACTTCTTGCATCAGTAATTCATGATCGATTTCATCAAAGAATCCCTTGATGTCCATATCAATCACCCAGTCATATTTCCAACACCGCTCTCTTGCCTTTCCTATCGCCTGGTGAGCTGACTTTCCTGGTCTGTACCCATATGAATCCTCATGAAACTTTGGTTCCACTTGGGGTTCCAGATACATTTTGGCCACCATCTGGGCAATTCGGTCTGCCACTGTCGGAATACCTAAGACCCGTTTCTTTCCATCTTTCTTAGGTATCTCACAGCGCAGAACTGCCGGAGGTAAATAACTACCTGACGACATTCGATTCCAATTCTTGTAGAGATTATTCGCGAGATTTTCCTCAAACGTCTCCATTGATTCTTTATCGATTCCCGCCGCCCCTTTGTTGGCCTTCACCTTGAGATAGGCTTCCCATACCACTTGCCTGGATATCTGATACGACTTGCTGGTAGTCACTCATTCCTCCCACTTTTGATGGTTGATAACTGACTTGATGCTGAACAGTTCGGTCCCTTCGCTCCACTTCCATTACAGAAGCTTCTTCACTACTACGAACCGATCCGTCCCTGCATCGCGCATCGGTACTCACAAGCTAACCGCGTCCCTCACAGCTTGCTTGGCTCCCTTATCATCGCCATACAGGTTCCCACGTTCCACATAAGAGCCTAAACAGAGATCATGCCACCTCTATGCCGGATGCCGCGCAGCCAATAGGCACGTTGCCGCTGCACTTGTCCCAAAGTTACGTCCATACCTTGGTTTTGACATCGTCTGATTCACTTTCGACACTTAAATGGTGATTCACTTCCGTTCATCTTCTCTGTTCATACCTTTCCTTGACGCTCACCACCATGCCTTTTGGACACAGCAGCTCAAGGCGGTTTGGCATCTGCTCGTGCAAACCGATGCCGAAGGACCGACCCCTTCATCTCTTACGAAACTTCGTGGCACACGGGCGGAGTCAATTTGTCAGATTATAAAATCATTTGAACTATAGCCGTATCACCGAACTACGTCCCCTTATCTAAAAACTTGCATCACGCAAAGCCGCGAAGAAAGGCAGGCTGCCTATCAATGTAGTGAGTTACTATCGCCGGAGGTGAAGCACCAAATATGATTTTTAACTACTCGGTGCGACATCCTGCCATGCTCTAAGGCAGGACGTGAAATGCTTTTGGGCGGGTCACGGACCGCCCCTATCTATGGGTAATGTCAACCCCCAATATATTTAAGTCATGCAGTGGAGG